>JALWZI010000058.1 GCA_027002755.1 Campylobacteraceae bacterium
CCCTGGTGGTGCGGGTGCGGCAATTCTGCATCCTCGACAACGAACGCAAAGACGACTGGGTCCCCGGCGAATACGCCGTGGTCGATCCCGAGCTCTGCGTCGCCTGCGATCAGTGCACCACCGTCTATAAATGTCCCCCCATGGCCTACAATGCCGAAGGAAAGATCGAGATCGACCCCTTCCTCTGCGCCGGCTGCGGGGGGTGTCTGGAGATTGTCTGCCCGACCGATGCGTTCAAGCTGGATGAAGAGAAGAGTGGAGGAGGGAAGTGATGTTATTGGTGTATTGGTGTATTGGTATATTGGAGAAAGTCGGCAGTCGGCAGTCGGCAGTCGGCAGTGAGAGAGGTCATTGGGGGCAGGGCTTCAGCCCTGCATGCGGGACTGAAATCCTGCCTCCGTTTAACCGCGTTGTGAAGCAACGCCCCGAAATTCCCCATTCCCCATTCCTCATTCCTCATTTCTCCCGAAGGGAGGTTGCGTCATGAAATACCAAACCGTTATCGCCGGATTCGGCGGGCAGGGGGTGGTTTTTCTGGTCAAGGTGCTCGCACTCTGTGCAGGGAATCGGGATCTGAAGTTCCTGGGAACGGAGAATCACGGGATGAGCCAGCGGGGCGGGGCGGTCAGCTGCGATATCAAGATCGGCGACTTCTCCAACCCGGTCATCGATAGAGGCCAGGCCGATCTGCTCATCGGTCTGGACGCCAACGAAGCCCTGCGCAATCTGCAGCTGCTCAAAGAGGGCGGCCATGTGGTGAGCAACGCCCAGGAGCCCTTCCCGGAGGGGCTGCCGTTCCATGTCCACACCATCGACGCCAACGCTCGGGCCCTGGCCGGAGAGTTCCCCATCCAGGGGCTCAATGTCTTCATGCTGGGGGTGACGCTGGCCACAGTGCCCGATTTCCCCTTCAGCATCGAAGAGATCGAAACGGCCCTGCGGCAGATCAATGCCAAGGTGGCGGATCAGAATATTGAGGTGCTGCACCATGCCCTTGCTGACGCGAGGGAAATTGAGAATTAAGGATGGAGAATGGAGGATTACGGTTTGCGTTGCAGGGCAACGCCTTTGTTGAAATCGTCGCCGAAGGCGACACCGTAACCCCAATGACCAATAACTAATAACCAATAACGCCGCTGAAAGCGGCAATCCGACTGAAAGGAGGAAATCAAATGATCTGGAACACGGTGGAGAGCGCTTCGAGGGAGGCGATCGAAGCGATACAGCTGAAACGACTGCAGGAGACGGCTCGGCGGGTCTATGCGATTAATCCCTTTTACAAAGAGAAGTTCGAGGAGCGGGGGATCACGCCGGAGGATATCCGTTCCCTGGAGGATCTGCAACGGCTCCCTTTTACCCGCAAGCAGGATCTGCGCAACCACTACCCTTTCGGCCTCTTCTGTGTCCCCATGAGCGAGGTGGTACGGATCCACAGCTCCAGCGGGACGACGGGCAAACCGACAGTGGTGGGGTACAACGCCCACGATATGGAGGTCTGGAACGAGGTGATGGCACGGGTCTATACGATGTCGGGCGTGGGGGCCGAGGATGTGGTCCACAACGCCTACGGCTACGGGCTCTTCACCGGGGGGCTGGGCTTTCACTACGGCGCCGAGAAGGTGGGGGCGACGGTGGTGCCTGCCAGCGGCGGATTCACCGACCGGCAATTGATGCTGATGCGGGATTTCGGCGTGACCGTCTTGGCCTGTACCCCCAGTTTCGCCCTGCATCTGGCGGAGGTGGCGGCTAAAGCCGGCAGCGAATTCCGCAAGGACTACAAGCTCAAAGTGGGGATCTTCGGCGCCGAGCCCACCAGCGAAGGGCTCAAGAAGGAGGTGGCAAAAGCCTGGGGGATCGAATACCGTGAGGTCTACGGACTTTCGGAGATCATCGGCCCCGGGGTCAGCTGCAGCTGCTCCCACAGCGACCGGCTCCATCTCTTCGAGGACCATTTCCTGCCCGAGATCATCGATCCCGAGACCGGAGAGGTGCTGCCGGAAGGGGAGCGGGGCGAGCTGGTCATCACGACATTGAGCAAGCAGGCACTGCCCATCATCCGCTACCGCACCGGCGATATCACTTCGCTGGTCAAAGAGCCCTGTGGCTGCGGCCGGACGATGGTAAGGATGGAGAGCATCGTGGGTCGGGCCGACGATATGCTCATCGTCAACGGGGTCAACGTCTACCCCTCCCAGGTGGAGCATGTGATCGCCAACGCTGAAGGGGTGACGTTGAACTACCAGATCATTGCCGAGAAGAAGGGGCATCTGGACAAGCTGGAGATCATGGTGGAGGTGAGTGAGGAGATCATGACCGACAATGTGGGCGAACTGGAACGCATCCGCAAGGAGATCCAGGCCAGCCTGCTCAATAATCTCTACATCAATGCCGACGTCAAACTGGTCGAGCCCAACACCATCGAGCGGAGTATGGGCAAAGCGGTGAGGGTGGTCGACAAGCGTCGGTGACGCTTTGTCGGATGGAAGATGGAAGATTGAAGATGGAAAATGAAGGTTTGCGTTGCTTGGCAACGCCTTTATTCAAATCGTCGCCGAAGGCGACACCGAAACACTATCGACTATCGACTAGAGACTAACGACTAAAAACTAAGGACTAAATCATGAGCAAATCGGTCAAACAACTTTCGGTCTTTCTGGAGAACAAGGTCGGACGGCTGGGCGAGGTGACGGGGATCCTGGCGAAGGCGGGGATCCGGATCCGGAGTATCGAGCTGGTGGAGGCGGGGGATTTCGGGATCCTGCGTCTCATCGTCGCGGAGACGGAGCGGGCGAAGGAGCTGCTGGAGGCCGGGGGCTTCAGTGTCAAGGTCTCTCCGGTGATCGCCGTGGAGATCGCCCATGAGTCGGGTTGTTTCCACCGGATCGTCTCCCTCTTGGCCGCCGAGGGGATCAACATCCAGTACGCCTACACCTGTCACGGCGGACCCCTGGGGATCTTCATCCTCAAGACCGACCGGGTGGAGATGCTCCGGGCCGTGGAGGTGCTGGAGAGTGACGGGGTGAAGGTGCTCGATGCAGTTTGAGGAGCTGGATAGGCGGGACAGGGATTTCCTCTCCTACATCGGCGGAGAGCTGATGGAGCTGGGGGAGGGGCATGCCCGTCTGGCCTTCGCCATCCGTCCCCACCATATGCAGCACCTGGGGGTGGTCCACGGCGGAGCCATCGCCACCCTGGCGGACCACTGCGGCTGGTATGCGGTGATCAGCCAGCTCGATCCGGGCTATACCAGTGTCACCATCGAGCTCAAGATCAACTACCTCAAGCCGGCCAGCGGAGAACGCCTGCTGGCAGAGGCGAAAGTGATCAACCGTACCCGGCGCACCGCCTTCGCGACCATCGAGATCTTTGTGCGGGAGACCCTGGTGGCCTTCGCGACGGCCACCTACTCCATCGTGGATGAAGAACGACTCAAAAACAGGATCAGCCATGTTAAGCAATAGAGAAATTTCACAGAACTTCGAGGTGCAGATCAGCACACTCTACAACTGGCGCAAGACCAAGCCGCGGCTCTACCGCTATCTACAGAACGCCGATTTCAATTTCGAGCAGACCAAGGAGATCAATATCCTCCTCAAACGGTTCGCCCGGGAGATCGAGTGTGATCTGAGCATTCCGGAGATCCGGAACTTCATCGAATCGAAATTCGAAGCCCGGAGCATCGACGAGATCGAAGCGATGCATCGCCTGCTCCTGCAGCTGCATCACCGGGAGCTCGGAGGCGAGAAGGGTCCGCTCTATTTCGGCTTCTACGACAAAGTCTCGCGGATGAACATCATCGAAAAGTACATCCTCTACAAACGGGTCCACAATTTCCGGGCGGAGAAACGGGAACTGAGCGACGAAACGATCCGGGAGTACTTCGAAGAGTTCCTCGACAGTGACAACTATGTGGTTGAGGAGTAGAGTTCAGGCGAGCCGATCGGCAAAGAGAGCCCGAAAGCCGCGGCGATAGAGGTCAGATTGCCGCTGCGGATCGTTGACGGTATAGACTCCGCAGGCGATCCCCTGATCCCTCAGAAGATCGAGGGGGACGGAATCGGTAATCTCCTCGGCCACATGGTAGGCCTCCACCCCGAGTTCCTGCAGATAGGGGAGCAGGCGGGGAGGATGACACCCCTCTACCAGAGCGGCCAGAGAGAAGGGCGGTCGCTGTCGATGCAGTCGATAGAGATAGCGGTGGTTGAAGGAGGAGACGAGGATCGGCGGCAGCCCGGCGGCCGTCTCATATGTTTCGAGAAAGCACAGGGCTACCTCCTGATCCCCAAGGGTCGGCATATCCTTGATCTCGATATTGAGGGGAATCTGTTTCTCGTGGGCGAAATCCAGCACTTCCCGAAGTGTCGGCAGCTTCTGGGGCGGGAGTGTTTCGATCTCCCGGCGACGGATTTCCCCGGATCCAAGTGCCCCGAAAGGATCCCGTTTCCCGAACCAGCTGCCCGCATCCAGGCGGCGGAGTTCCGCCAGTGTGTAGTCGATGACGCGCCGCGGGCGAAGTCCCCCGGGGAAGCACTCTTCTACGTCGGTGGTCCGTTCCAGACTCTCATCATGGCAGACGATCCACTCCCCGTCCCGGCTCAGCTGGACATCCAGTTCGATGAAATCACAGTGACCGACAGCCGCCTCGAAAGCGCTGAGCGTGTTCTCCGGCCGGATCGCACGCCATCCCCGGTGAGCCGCGATCAGATGCTTTTTGGCGAAAGCGTCGTAAAAGCCCATTTTCTCTCCTCGCTGCCGGTGAGTCTCTTTCACACAAAGTGTAGCACAGAGTCTTCTCCAATCGGCCGCATTGAGTCAGTACTGATTGGATGATAGCGATCAATATCGGTTTTGAGGTGAACGGACTGTTTTCTCACGTGCTACAATAGAAAAGAGGAGGGAGAGATGAAACGTTTGTGTTTTCTGATGATGAGCGTCATGCTCTCGGGTCTTCATGCCGGAACGACCGACGCCGCCTACGCCGCCTACAAAAAGGGGCATACCGCCGAGGCCTTCAGGCTCTACCGCCGAGCCTGGAAAAAGGAGGGGAGTACCAAAGCGGCCTACAATCTGGCCGTCTTCTACGAAAAGGGGATCGGAACCTCCCGGAATCTGTCCGAGGCGCAGAAGTACTACAGGATCGTCCATGATCGCATCTACCGTATCTTCCCGATCAGGAAGATCTGTGACGATCCGATGCTCCCCTACTACCGAAAGACACTCCAAAAACTGGCCGAATACCGTAAAAAAAACCATTATCGCAAATTGTTGCGGGAGATCGACGAGAGTTGCACAGAGCAAAAGCAGTGGCGCTTGGAAGCCAACGATCGGTACCTGAAAGTATGTCCGGAAGCCTCGGTGGTCCCGGCCGCTGACCGGATCGACTTGGATCGGTACGACTGCGTGCTTTTCCGGAAATACCCCAGGCTCATGAAAGAGTATCTGCACCTCTACCGTCAACGAAAACAGTTCCTGCTGCTGGCGGAGCGGGGCGATGATCTGGAGGCGAAACGCAAAGCTGTCGCGGCCCATCGCCGGATCAAAAAGATTGTCACTCCCATTATGCGCCATGCCCTGAAAAAGGAGGAGCGCTGCATCCGAAAGGCCCGCACCGTCGGAGAGCTGTCGCGCTGTAATCTGAACTACGTTTTCTTCGCCGATTATGTCATGGGTTGTGAGGTCACGATGGAAGGATGCAATTTCAGCCCCGATCCGGAAAAGGCCTGTGAGGAGGAGCGTCGGTTCTTTGCCCAGCCTCTGAAAGAGCAGGATCGGAAGAAGGCGATCGATGCGATCCGGGAAGAGTTGCGAAAGGGCGATTACTTTACCGGGGACTGCCGAAGCCAGTATTTGTGATACTCCAAAAGGCGCACGGGAACGTGGTACTTCGATCGGAATTTATTCTTTCGACGGCTTTGCTCATGAACGAACCTTTCGGTTGCCGTTCATGATCTCGATGATCACTTCGTCGGTGGTCTTCATCCCGTCCTGGGCCAGTCGGCCGATATGTTCCAGGGTCGCTTCGATGTCGTGGGCGACGATGCCGTCACCGCCGTGGAGGTATTTGCCGTGGGTGGCCAGGACGTAGGAGTCGAAGGCGGCGTAGATGGTGGTGGAGATCTTCATGGCGCAGGAGGCTTTGGCCCCGTCACAGATGATCCCAGAGACATCCCCCAGGGTGTTGGCGATGGCGTGGGAGACGGTCTCGAAGTCGTGATCGTTGATGAAACAGAGAGCCCCGGCGACGGCGGCGGCGGAGCAGATCACCCCGCAGTAGGCGCTGAGGCGCCCGACTCGGGTCTTGATATGGACGGTGGTCAGATGGGAGAAGAAGAGCGCCCGCATGAGCTTCTCCTCGTCGATCCCCATCCGGTGGGCGTAGTCGATGAGGGCCAGGGAAGCGGCCATCCCCTGGTTGCCGCTGCCGCTGGTGGTCATGACCGGCAGGGCGCAGCCGCTCATCCGTGCGTCGCTGCCTGCTGCGGCGAAGGCGGCGGCATGGTTGCGGACGTCGTCGCCGTAGAAGCCCTCTGTGATGTGCTCTTCGATCACTTTGCCGATATTGACCCCCCAGTTGCCCGATAGCCCCTCCCTGGCGATGGCGGAGTTGTAGCGGATCACCTGCTCCAGAAGCGGACGGATCCTCTCGATGTCGATCTCCCGGGCCAGTTCGTAGATCGTGCGTACCGAGAGTTGACGGCGCTGTTCAGTGGGGGTGTTGAAGACCGCGTCGTTGCAGGGCTGTTCCAGGACCACTTCCCGGTTGCGGGTGATCTTGGTGATGTTGGTGTGCAGGTGTTTGATCTCCACGCTGATGCAGCTTTTCTCGGTGTGCAGCTCCACCAGCACGTAGAGGTTGATGGGGGTATTCTCGTGGATCACTTCGATGAGGTTCTCCCGCATCCATTGGCGCACCTCCTCCATCTGTGTCCCGGTGATGCCGCTGATGACCATCAGATCCCGGGAGGCGTCACCAAAGAGCAGCCCCATGGCCGCCGCCACTTCGATCCCCACCATTCCGCCGCTGCCGGGGACGACGACGCTTTTGACGTTTTTGATGATGTTCCCCGAGACCCGGACCACCATCTTTTCGACCGTTTCGTCGGGAGGCAGGAACTCTTTGGCTTTGGCGGCGACGAAGGCGATGGCGATGGGTTCGGTACACCCCTGGGCGGGAACCACCTCTTCATGAAGGATTTCCAGAGCGTTTTCGACGGTTTGGGGATCGAGGGGCATCGTTGGTCCTTCTTGTATGAAGTGAATGATGAAACAATTATAGCGGGAAAAGTGTCGGTTTTTAGAACAGGGTTGGAAGGGAGTTTGAAAGGGGGGATTGCCATCCTCCTTTCGGAGGAGGAATGAATTCGACGAGATTTCGAAGGATTCATATGCCGACCTGCGGTCGGCACGTTCAGGAGGAGATTACATCATCCCCATGCCGCCCATTCCGCCCATGTCGGGCATGGCGGGTGCGGCGGGTTTGTCCTCTTTGATCTCGCTGACGGTCGCCTCGGTGGTCAGCAGGAGGCTGGCGACGGAGGTGGCGTTCTGCAGGGCGATCCGTTCGACCTTGAGGGGATCGATGATCCCTGCGGCGAACATATCCACATACTCGCCGGTCGCCGCGTTGAAGCCCAGGTTGGCCTCGTCGCTGGTGCTGACCTTGTCGGCGACGACCCCGGCATCGAATCCGGCGTTGTCGGCGATCTGCTTGATGGGGGCTTTGACAGCCCGCAGGATGATCTCGGCACCGACCTGCTCGTCACCTTCGAGCTGGATGTCGACCGCTTTGGCCGCTTTGACCAGCGCGGCACCTCCACTGATGACGATGCCTTCATCGACCGCTGCTTTGGTAGCGGCGAGGGCGTCGTCGACCCGGTCTTTTTT
>JALWZI010000059.1 GCA_027002755.1 Campylobacteraceae bacterium
TTTTTCAGAACTTTCAGCAGCTGCTCGTAGGTCAGAGCCATCCCCTCCTTGATCTTTTCGACTGCCTCATCCCCTTCGATCCGGTCAATGGCAGCCAGGGCGTTCTCGAAGGTATCGATGACACTCAGAAGATCGGTGGCGAAGGCCTCGTTGGCGAAGGCTACCGCCGTCGCCTTGTCCTTTTCCAACCGCTTCTTCATATTGTCGAAATCCGCATGGGCGCGAAGGTAGCGGTCCTTGTACTCCTCTACCTCTTTCCGACAGGCCTCCAGCTGCTCCTGACACTCGCTTTTCTCTTCATTCTTCTCCGCCGCTTCCCGCTGCTCATTCTTTTGCTTGGGAAGGGTCTCTTCCGTCTCCTCCGGACGTTTTTTCTTCTTATCCATCGGATCCCCCTTTCACAAAATTTGCTCCATTATACTTAATTGAGCTGATCTTTGTCAAGTATATCTGCATTATTTTTGCATATGTTTATTTAGTGAAATAGACTAAAGTTGATTAATCCAATGTTATAAAAGCCTGACAGTATGAGCAAAAGAAATGATGCGATGAGGAGACTCGGAGCCATGGATTTCGATTACGTTAGTCTCGACAGAGTTTTTCAGAGATATAAACCGGGATCCGGGAAAAGGGTAGTGCGGTGTAAAAAGAGGCAGGGTTATTGATTGGGGATAGAGAAAAAGACTTCCCCGAACGGGGAAGCGCATTGAGGATCAGTTGCGGATGCCCAGAGCCTCTTTGATCGCGGTATAGCGCTCGAAATTCTTCTTGTGCAGATAGCGCATCAGTCTCCGACGCTGGCCGACCAGCTTCAACAATCCCAGGCGGGAAGAGTGATCTTTTTTGTTGGTCTTGAGGTGATCGGTCAGGTACTTGATCCGCTCTGTCAGCAGTGCGATCTGTACTTCCGGAGAACCGGTGTCGTTCTCTCCTCGTCCGTATTTAGCGATGATTTCCTGTTTCTTCGCCGAATCCAAAGCCATAATGACCTCCTGATTGGTATAAATTTTTCTTTCGAAGGACGCAATGATAGCGAAAGAAGCTGAGATGGATATGAAAGCCCCCCTCGATATCCCTGACTTTACATATATTGTAAATTAGAGTAAAATACTCCTAATTAAAAGTAAGGTAATCGAATCCCATGTTGTTGACCCGTGCCAGTGAATATGCGTTGCTCTCTCTCGACAAGATCCGCAAGTCCGACCGCCCCGTCGGCTCGGAACAGTTGGCCAAAGAGCTCTGCATCCCCAAAAGCTTTCTCGCCAAAATTCTCCATAATCTGGCCAAACAGGAGATCCTGGAATCCCATCGCGGTGCCCAGGGAGGTTTCACCATCAAGAGCGATCTGGACCGGATCTCCGTCTACGATATCATCCTGGCCGCTGAGGGGAAGACTCCGGCGGTCTTCGACTGTACCCAGTACAGCGGCAACTGCCCCAACGGGACCATCGGCGGCTGCGCCATCTCTCCCTTTCTTGCCACCTTTCAGAGCAAGATCGATACCTTTCTCAACGAGCTGACCCTCGACCAGCTCTTTCTCCACTGAGGGTCCACGATGCGTGTCCATCACCTCTCACACATCGATCTGGACGGTTACGGCTGTCAATACCTGAGCAGCCTTGCCTTCGAGGATCTGCAGTGCTACAACGCCAACTACGGCCCCGAAGTGACCGCCCGCCTGGAGGAGATCCTCACACGGATCCGTCAGGAACGCCTGGAACGACCGGAGCAGGAGACCCTGATCCTGATCACCGATCTCAACCTGAGTACCAAAGAGTGCGCCTGGCTGGAGAAAGAGGCGGTGGAAGCGGGTGCCAAACTCCAGCTCCTGGACCACCACGGAACCGGTGCGACCGCCGCCGAACGCTTCGCCTGGTATTTTCTCGATACTTCCCGAAGTGCCACGCGGATCACCTACGACTGGCTTCGGGAACGTTTCGCCTTCGACCCGGAAGGCAGATACGAAGCGATCGTCGAGGCGATCAACGCCATCGATATCTGGCGCAGTGAGAGCCCCTGGTTCGACTACGGGCGGGTTCTGTTGGGGATGATCAGCGGGGCCAGAGAGATCAACCGGATCCTCTTCCCGGACGAGGATCGCGCCTACAAACTCCGGCTCATCGACACGGCGGCAAAAATCCTGGAGGAGACCCCGCTGGCCGAAGCACCCATCGTCCTGGACGATGCCCTTCACAGCAACAAAAAGGCCTTTTTCCGCCTGGAAAAAAACGATACCAAAGACAACCTGGTCGCCGACTACGTCACCCGGCTGCTCGGACGGGAAAAAGAGCGCCTGACGATCCATTACCGGGGATACAAAGGGATCCTGGGATACAACGTGGGCAACGCCTCGCTCATCGGCAACGCTTTCCTGCTGGCCAATCCGGACTATGACTTCTACATGGATGTGAACTCCCGTGGCAACTTCAGCCTCCGGAGCAACGACAAGCTGGATGTCTCCGCCATGGCCGCCGAGATCGGCAACGGCGGAGGACACCCCAACGCCAGCGGCGGCAAGATTGAGAACTACAAAGACTCTTTCGTCTACAGCGATCTACGGGAGGCTGTCCAGCGCTACATCGACGAGAAGAGCGATCAACCCGCTTCTTCCTGATCCCGGCGGGCCGCCAGACGTAGCAACACTTCCTCCTCCGTCAGCGAGCCTTCCCTCTCCACGATCGACGCCAGGAGCTCGACCAGACTCTCCAACAGCCGGAGGCGCTGTCCGGCATCCAGAAGAAGTGCCCGGGTTGCCAGGATCATCTCCGCCCACTCCCGGAGCTTCGGCCCTGAAACCACATGATGCCGGTAGAGCACCTGCGCCTCCTCCTGCCGAGCTCCCTCTTTCCGGAAGAGTTGACGCCACTCCTCCGCCTCCCTGTACTGTACGGTTTCGATCTTTCCTTCGAAACCCAGGCGTGAAACGGCAGCTGCCAAGGCTCTCTCCGTCGAGTCCAGGTGTCCGGATAGCGGAATCTCCAGCAGAACTCGTCCTCCGGGACGCAGGGCCCGGAGGATCCCGGCAATCGCCCGGCCCGGCTCAAAAAGCCGATAGGAGGGATCGGCGAGGATCACCCCGTCGAAACGCTCCCGATCCCAGAGATACTCCGCATGGGCGAGTACCGCCCGCAGACCTGCCTTGCGGGCCCGTGCCGCCTCCCGCTCCCTCTGGCAGAGGATCAGAAGATCGATCCCCTTCTCCTGCCAGGCCAGGGAGTTCCTCCCCTCGTCATATCCCAACATCAGGATCTGTTCCCCTTCTTTCGGAGAGAGCCGCTGGGCCAGTGAGAGACTTTTTCTTATGGGAAGTCCGGAAGATTGCGCAGCCAGTGGGGCCATAAAATCCAGCAGGCTCTTGGCCATCACGAACCTCTTCTAGACTCTTACCCGATCTTCCAGCGCCCGGGAGAGGGAGAGCAGATCGATATTGTCCAGTTCCACTCCGGTGGGAACCCCCTGGGCGATCTTGGTAAAGACCAAAGGACGATCACTCAACCGGTCCTCGATGAAGAGGATCATCGTGTCGGTGGCGATACCCGGAGGAAAGGCGAAGATCACCTCCTCCACTCCGTCGACGATCTCGTGCAGATGGCTCTCGTCCAGATCCTCGATGGAGGAGAGAATGTAGTAGAGACCCTCATACTGGCCCGACTCTTCGATGGTAAAAATATCTTTGGCACTCTGGACGATACAGAGTTTGCTCCGATCCCGGCTTTCGTCACTGCAGATCCCGCAGAGCTCATCCTCGCAGATGGCGTGACAGCGTCGGCAGGTCCCCAGTGTCGTGACGGCATCCTCGATGGCCTGGGCCAGTTTGAGCCCGCTGAACCCCTCCTCCGTCACCAGGTGGTATGCCAGCCGCGTCGCCGTCTTCTTTCCGATGGTCGGCAGAGCGTTGAAGGCGTCGACCAGACGTTCGAATGCTTCGACCCTATACCGTCTCATAATCCACGACTTTGCTGTAGTCCGTCACCTGTTTGAGATAGTCGATCACCTTCAGATGCTCGGGATGGACCGCATACTCCTGCAGCCCCTGACGGTCCGCGAAGGTCGCCGTGAGCACCAGGTCCATGGCCCGCTCCTCCGGCGAGAAGTTCACCCCCGTCTCCATCCGCTCCAGCGAAGGGACTTTGCCAAGCAATCCCTCGATCCGATCGGCGGCTTCCCTGATACGCTGTGCCTTTTCCGGGTGTTCGGTGAATTTGATCATCACGATATGTACTACCAAAACGACTCCATTGACTCAGAAATGTTCCCGAATTATAACCTAAATATTTATGGTAAAATTCCGACAACTTTTATCCTGTTTATCCCTTTTTTTCAGGCAGACAGTATCCTTTCAGGAGTATCCGACCCATGGAAAATCTCGATTATTACGAAGTGCTTCAGGTCAGCAGAGACGCGACCGGTGCGGAGATCAAAAAGGCCTACCGCAAACTGGCGATCCAGTACCATCCCGACAAAAATCCCGGGGACAAAGAGGCCGAAGAGAAGTTCAAGCTCATCAACGAAGCCTACGGGGTGCTCAGCGACGAGGAGAAGCGGGCGATCTACGACCGTTACGGCAAAGAGGGGCTCGAGCGTCAGGGCGCCGGTTTCCATGCTGAAAGCATGGACGATATCATGGATATCTTCAACTCCATGTTCGGCGGGGCCTTCGGAGGGTTCGGAGGCTCCCGCCGCCGGACCGGCACGACCAATTACGCCATGGACCTGGAGGTGGAGCTGGACCTAAGTTTCCAGGAGGCGGTCTTCGGCTGCGAAAAGGAGATCACCCTCCAATACAAGGCCCCCTGCGAAGCCTGCCGGGGCACCGGTGCCAAAGCGGGGCAGATGGAGACCTGTGCCACCTGCGGCGGGCAGGGTCAGATCGTCATGCGCCAGGGGTTTATGACCTTTGCCCAGGAGTGCCCCCACTGCCAGGGACGCGGCAAAGTGGCCCGGGAACGCTGTCCCGAATGTCAGGGACGTTCCTACCGCCTCAAAGAAGAGACCGTCACCCTCTCTATCCCGGCGGGTATCGATACCGGAAACCGTCTGCGGATTCCGGCCAAAGGCAATGAAGATGCCCAGGGGAGGCGGGGGGACCTCTACGTCCTCTTCTATGTGGAGGAGGATGAACATTTCGTCCGGGAAGGCAACAATCTCTACATCGAGGTCCCGGTCTTTTTCACTCAGTGCATACTGGGAGAGAGCATCACGATCCCCTCACTCGAGGGGGAACTGGAGCTCCAGCTCAAACCGGGCACCCGGGACCGGGCCCAGTTCGTCTTTCGCGGAAAAGGCGTGCCCGATGTCCACGGGGGGCGCACCGGGGACCTCATCGCCCAGATCAAGATGATCCTGCCACAAAAGCTTGACAGCACCCAGAAAGAACTGCTGGAGAAGATCCAGGAGAGCTTCGGTGTGGAGAGCCATCCTCACAAAAATCGCTTCGAGAGTGCTTTCGAGAAGATCAAGAGTTGGATAAAGGGAGAGAAGCAGGATAAACGATCCAGATAGGAAGGGAATGGAGTTGAACGCCGGGGAAACCCGACGATCGAAGTTTTACTTGGCGACTGCGTCTTTGATGGACTTGCCGAATTTGAACTTGGGGGCGGTATGTGCCGGCTTGGTGTAGGTCTTGTCGGTACCGGGAACCTTGCCGCTCTTCTCGGGAACTTCCACGGTACTGAAGGTTCCGAATCCTACCAGAGTGACACTCTTTTTCTTACTCAGCGCTTCGGTGACCGCTTCGGTAAATGCTTTGACGGCCTTCTCGGCTGCTGCCTTGCTCTCGTAACCGCCTTTTTCTTTCACCAGCTCAACGAATTCAGCTTTAGTCATGTAAATCCTTTCTCACTTTTGATTGATACGGTCCCATTATAGGTATCAATTTCTTATAAGGCGTTTAAAACGATACGCCCACAGCCCCAGAACCCGGACGGGGGAGTGGAAATACACCCTTTCTCCCCAGGATTGCTCCGGCAATCGACACCGGAAGATGCAACCCGGCTGTCTCTTCTTTGTCCTATCGGCAGGAGAGACCCGTGGCTTTCCGTCCCTGTCTCACGACAGGTTTGGCTGCGCTAATGATAAATGAAAAGAGTTGGAATTTTCCTTAGAATCTGTCAAAAAAGTTTGATTATATGCTATTGGAGATGTCTGGAAGTTGAATCTGGTGCGGCAGAGAGGATTTGAACCTCCACGGGCTTGCGCCCACCAGCCCCTCAAGCTGGCGTGTCTACCGTTCCACCACTGCCGCGTGGAGAACGTCTTTTGACGTGGGCGGAATTATATCCGCCGCACGCTTAAAGAATACTGATGCTCTTAGCCGAGGAAGGGGTTGGCATAGAGAGCGATCAGGGCGATGACCAGGGTATAGATGACCTGGGCTTCGATCATCGCCAGGGCGATGAACATGGTGGTCATGAGCTTACCGCCCAGACCGGGGTTGCGTGCCGTACCGGCGATGGTGGCAGCTGCAGTGTGTCCCATACCGACCGCACCACCGAGGGCGGCCAGTCCCAGACCGACGCCGGCAGCGACGACAGAGTAGGCCTGGATCATAGATTCCCCTTCACCGGCCAGTGCAAAAGCACCCAGTGCGAGGAAAAGCGCGAAAAACTTTTTCATGAAGTTCCCTTTGTTCTTGAGTTTCGGCTTTCGGTCCCGTCGACCATCTTTTGGAAGTCCGTTCGGCTTGCGTAAACGCATCGGTTCCCGATACGCCAACAGTGACATAAATGCCGACTGTTTCCCTACTTATCACTTCCGAAAAAGACAGGGGCATTATACAGCAAAGATATTTATACTTTGGCTCATATTCCATGGATTCTGATAAAATAGCCCCCATGAAACCGATCCGACTTCTGACGTTCTGCTTCGCTGTTCTGCTGCTGATCCCACTGGGTGCCCGTGAGGTCATTCCTTTGAGCAAAACCCGTTTCAGGATCCTCTACGACAACGGCTCGGAACGGGTGGTGGATCTGAAGGGACGGGAGTTCGTCGTGGTGTCAGTCCGGGAACCCGGAAGTGACGGTCGCTTCTACACAGTGGATCGGGACGGCATCGTCTGGTGGACCGGTGCCATCACCTCCGGGGCCGACGACTATAAGACCCCCTCCGGCATCTATCCCGTTCTCTACAAAAAACGCCACCACATGTCCACAAAGTATCCCGATCCCTCCGGGGTCAACAACATGGATTTCAGCATCTTTTTCACCCATCAGGGACACGCACTCCACAAAGGGAGCGTCAACTGGATGAGCCACGGCTGCATCCATATCGATCCACGGGATATCCGGACCCTCTACCGCTGGGCGAAACCCGGCACGACCCGGGTGGTCATCACCCGCCACAGCTATATGCCCTTCGCCCGCCCGGACCTGTTGCGTTTTCACCTGAAATAGGTTTGGCTCACTGCGCTATCCCTGATACTCCGGCAGCGCCAATTCCACTTTGCGCCCTTTCTGATCGAGCACTTTGACCTCGATCTCCCGGCCGGGCTGATACTCCTCCGGGCGGTGTCCGGCCATTTTCGAGATGTGCAGCAGGGCATCATGCCCTCCGGGCATTTCGACAAAAAGGCCATAATCGACTACCCGCTTGACAATCCCCCGATAGGTCTCTCCGGTGTGATACCGGGGAATCGCAGGCTCTTCCCTCGTCGCGATCCCCTCGATATGCTCCCGAGCCGCTTTGACCTTGTCACGGTCATGGCCCGTCACTTTCACACCGCCCTTCTCCCGGTCAAGATCGATCTTGACCTCGAAGCGTTCGATAATCTCCCGAATGGTGCTGCCGGCTTTGCCGATGATGTGGACGATCCGGGAGGGATCGATATGAAAATGCTCCGAGACCGGGAGGGCTG
>JALWZI010000060.1 GCA_027002755.1 Campylobacteraceae bacterium
GATGAGAAGAGAAGGAAAAATATGAAATTCAATAAAGAGCTTGACGCGATCAAAACCTACGAAGCGGGCAAACCGATCGAACTGGTGGTCCGCGAGTTCGGGATCCGTCCCGAGCAGGTGGTCAAACTCGCCTCCAACGAAAACCCCCTTGGTACCAGTCCGAAGGTAGCGGAGACGATCCGGGCCAACGCGGACAAGGCCCATCTCTATCCCGACGACAGCATGTTCGAGCTCAAAGACTCGCTGGCCAAGCGCTTTAATGTGGAGGAGGAGAACATCATCATCGGGGCCGGCAGCGACCAGATCCTGGAGTTCGTCTCCCGGGCCAAGCTCCATGCAGGTTCCCGGGTCCTCATGAGCCGGGTGACCTTCGCCATGTACAGCATCTACGCCCTGCAGCAGGGGGCGGAGATCCTGAGGACCGCCGATTACCGTCACCGATCCGAAGAGTTTGTTCCGATGATGCGCGAGCACAAACCCGAGGTGGTCTATCTCTGCACCCCCAACAATCCCACCGGTGATGCGACGAAGCGGGAAGAGGTTTTCCGGATCATCGAGGCGGCCGACCCGAATACTCTGGTGGTGGTGGACGGGGCCTATATGGAGTATGCAGCCGACCGGGATCCCGACTATCGGATCGATCCGGCGGAGCTTCTTCGCTATCCCAACACCCTCTATCTCGGCACCTTCTCCAAAGCCTATGGGTTGGGCGGGATGCGGGTCGGTTACGGCATTGCCCGCCCCGAGATCATCCGTGCACTGATGAAGATGCGTCCTCCGTTCAACATCACGGCCCTCTCCCTGGCCGCGGCTATTGCCGCCAATGAGGACGCCGCTTTTGTTCAAAAGAGCCTGGCACTCCATCGGCAGGAACTCCCCCGCTACGAAGCCTATGCCCAAGCCCACGGATTCGACTATATCGAGAGCTATACCAACTTCATCACCTGGATCTTCCCCGAAGGACGGAATGCTTCCGAGGTGGCCGACGGACTGCTCCGTCGCGGGGTGATCGTCCGGGACCTGAGCTCCTACGGGATGAATGCGCTGCGTATCACCGTGGGGACTCCTGAGCAGAACGATCGGCTTTTCGAAGCCATGGATGAGGTGCTGGGATGAGAAAGGTACGCATGCTCCCTTCTCCGTCCCGGATACAGACAGTGGGGCCCGAAGAGTGGGGAGTGTCTGCATCAGAGGAGCGTTCCTTGATCCTGCGTTACAAACATCGCTGTGACGATGCCTGGTACGCAGAACTCCTTGAGGAGCTCTCGCTGGAAGGGAAGCGGCTCAACCCGAGCCGGGCCCGTCGGCTGCTGGTGGCAGCCCTGCGGAAAGGAGAATCCCTTGATGGAGATTAAGGGCAAGAGCCCCCAGGAACTGCAGGAGCTGGCCGAGCGGATCCGCCAAAGAATCCTCGAAGTGGTCAGCCGCAACGGCGGCCATCTGAGCTCCACATTGGGGGCGGTGGATCTGATCATCGGGATGCACTATGTCTTCGATGCGTCCAAAGATCCCTTTATTTTCGATGTTTCCCATCAGGCCTATGCCCACAAACTGCTCACCGACCGTTGGGAAGCCTTCGATACGCTTCGGCAGTTCGGGGGGATCAGCGGCTACATCAATCCCGAAGAATCTCCCTATGATTATTACAAAGCGGGTCACAGCTCCACCTCCATCTCTCTGGCGGTGGGAGCGGCCAAAGCGATCCGCCTCAAAGGGGAGGACCGTATCCCGGTGGTAATGATCGGGGACGGAAGCATGAGTGCGGGAATGGTCTACGAAGCGCTCAACGAACTGGGGGATCGGAAGTATCCGGTGGTGATCATCCTCAACGACAACGAAATGAGTATCGCCAAACCCATCGGAGCCATCAGCCGCTATCTCTCCAAAGGGATGGCGGGGCCGTTCTATCAGAAGTTCAAGAAAAAGACCGAATCGCTTCTGGAGATGCTTCCCGAGAGTGCCAGCTATATGGCGAAGAAATTCGAGGAGTCCTTCCGCCTGATCACGCCGGGTGTACTCTTCGAGGAGCTGGGAATCGAATACATCGGCCCCATCGACGGACACGATATCCCCTCTATCATCGAGACGCTGCAGATCGCCAAATCGATGGGCAAACCGGTGATCGTCCACGCCCAGACCACCAAGGGCAAAGGATACCGGATCGCCGAGGGGCCTCTGGAGCACTGGCACGGGGTCGGCCCCTTCGATATCGAAACGGGAGAGCCGCTTAAAAAGGGTACCGGACCCAAGAGTGCGACGAAGATTTTCAGCGAAACGTTGATGGAGCTGG
>JALWZI010000061.1 GCA_027002755.1 Campylobacteraceae bacterium
GAGGTATATAGTCGGTGCGGTAATAGAACAGGTTTTCGCAAGCTCGGCGCGTGACAGGTGACCGGAGCTTCTCCGGTTCGATCCACAGTCGATCCCGTTGCCGGAACAGAGGGCATGATGATGTATCTCATGTTTCCCGGCCGGGTATCTACGTTTCAAAAGAGGGTTTTGATGGATTTTTCCACCTTTTTGCAACAGTTGGTCAACGGGGCGAGCCTGGGAAGTATGTATGCCCTGATCGCCATCGGCTATACCATGGTCTACGGCGTCCTTCGCCTGATCAACTTCGCCCACGGCGATATCATGATGGTGGGAGCCTTTCTCACCTATATGGCGACGGCGGCGGGACTCCCCTTCACTCTGGCGGTTCTGATCGGAATCATCGGATCGGTGATCGTGGGGGTTCTCACCGACAAGATCGCCTACAAACCGCTGCGGGAAGCCCCCAAGATCTCGCTGCTCATCACCGCGATCGGTATCAGTTTCTTCCTGGAGAACCTTTTCAACGTCATCTTCGGCGGCGTCCCCAAAGCTTTCAGTGCTCCGGAATATCTCACCAAGGTCCTGCACCTGGGAGAGATCTACCTGCCGGTGACGGTCATCATCATCCCCGTAGTGACTGTCTTGATTCTGGGTGGCGTGCTCTGGGTCCTCTACCGGACCAAATACGGGATGGCCATCCGGGCCCTGGCCTTCGACATCCCCACCGTCAAACTGATGGGGGTCGACGCCGACCGGATCATCTCTATCGTCTTCGCCCTAGGCTCCGCTCTCGCAGCCGTCGGGGGGGTCTTCTACGCCGTCAGCTACCCCTCCATCGATCCGCTCATGGGGGTCATCGTGGGGCTCAAAGCCTTTGCCGCGGCGGTCCTGGGCGGGATCGGCTCGGTCACCGGCGCGGTAATCGGAGGGTTCATCCTGGGCTTCACCGAGATCTTCGTTGTGGCCCTCTTCCCCGAACTGGGCGGGTACAAAGACGCCTTCGCCTTTTTCTTCCTCATTCTGGTCCTGCTCTTCAGACCCACCGGGATCATGGGTGAAGATCTCGAACGAAGCCGATTCTAGGAGAAGAGTATGAAAAACGCCATTATCAAAATGCTGCTGATTCTCCTGACCCTCGGAGCGATCGCCTGGGCCAACCAAACCCTCGACTCCTACACGCTGAGTATCCTCAACAACATCGGGATCTTCGCTATTCTGGCACTCAGCTACAACCTGATCAACGGGGTCACCGGACAGTTCTCCCTGGAACCCAACGGTTTCGTGGCCATCGGGGCCTATATGACTGCCCTTTTCCTGATCCCGGCAGCCGACAAGATCGACATGTTCGCCCTCGTCGATCCCGCCCCTGTCGTCCTTCAGATGAAGGCGAACTTCCTCCCGGCTATTCTCGCCGGGGGGATCGCGGCGACCCTGGTCGCTCTATTCCTGAGCTTCCCGGTCTTCCGGGTGCGGGGAGACTATCTGGCCATCGTCACCCTGGGCTTCGGCTTCATCATCCGGATCTTCGCCCTCAACGAACCTGCCTATACCAACGGCGCCATGGGGCTCAACGATATTCCTTCCGTGGCCAACTTCATGTGGATCGGCTCCTTCGCCCTCGTCACCCTCATCGTGATGCTCCATATCGTCTACTCCAAATTCGGCCGGGCGATGAAAGCGGTCCGGGATGACGAGGACGCCGCCACCGCCATGGGGATCAACACCTTTCGGATCAAGACCACCGCTTTCATGACCAGCGCCTTCTTCGAAGGGATCGGCGGCGGGCTGCTCGCTTCCTTCCTGACGACCATCACGCCGGATCAGTTCAGCTTTCTGTTGACCTTCCAGCTTCTGATCATCATCGTCCTGGGAGGCCTGGGCAGTATGACCGGAACCCTGGTAGCAACGATCCTGGTCATGGGGAGCATGGAGTGGCTGCGCTTCCTGGACGACGACATGGTACTCTTCGGCATACACACCGGTGCCCACCCCGGGATGCGGATGGTCGTCTTCGCCATTCTGCTGATCGTCATGATGCTCTTCGCCCGTCGTGGGCTTTTCGGCGATCGGGAACTGCCGGAGATCTTCCGGAAAAAATTCGGGAAAAAGGATGAGGCATGAGTGAAGCGCTGCTCGAAGTCCGCAACGTCACGATGAGATTCGGAGGCGTGACCGCCATCGACAACCTCTCCTTCAAGGTTCCCACCGGAAGCACCTACGGCCTGATCGGCCCCAACGGAGCGGGCAAGACCACGATCTTCAACAACATCACCGGCAACTACATTCCGACCGAGGGGAGCATC
>JALWZI010000062.1 GCA_027002755.1 Campylobacteraceae bacterium
CTTCGGCCAGGAGATCCCCGGTCTGCTGAGCCCGGTAGGCACAGCTGGAGAGGAGTATATCGGGCCGGATATCCCGAAGTCGCAGGTAGGAGCCCAGGGTCCGGATCTCCTCTCGTCCCCGGGAGGTAATCCCCCGTTCGATATCCCCCAGGCCGGGCTCATCCCAGCTCGATCTGGCGTTTTTGATGAGATAGAGTTTTTTCATGGGGAAGCTTTCAGATCCGTGCCAGTTCGTCGGAGATCTCTTTGGCCGTCTTGTCGATGATCATTTTGGCCAAGGCGATATTTCCGTCATCCCGGAAGATACAGAAGAGATCGATCTTGGCAAAGTCGTTGCCGTGGTGTTCACCGGCACTCTTGACCAGCATCACATGGCCGTCCTGCGTCTTGGTCTCGACAGAGGAGGCCTCGGCGAACCCGATATCAAGACAGGTTTCGGAGATCGTCCGGAACGTATCGTTGAAGATCGTGGCCGCATAGGCGATATCGGTGCCGGTATGGTCGTTCTCGATATAGAGGGTCTCTCCGGTATAGTTGAGGACTGCCGATCCCAGGTAGCCGTTGACTTTTGTCAGACGTTTCATCTTCTCGTCAAAATTGATCACTGTTTCTCCTTATTCTTTGTTCAGGTTCTGCATATAGCTGTTGAAACTCTCGCTGTCGCTGATCCCCTGCTCGGCCAGGAAATCGTTGAACGCTTTTTCGGACGCGTCGATGCCTTCGTTCTTTTCGATCTCCAAAAGCTTCGCGTAGAGTGCTCCGATGGCCTCTTTCGCCTTCTGACTTGCCCGGCGGCGTGTCGACATGTAGTTGCGGAATGAACCGTCGGGGTTCTTCGCCATTTTGACCGTGGCGAGAACCCAGTAGTAGCTGCCGTCTTTGCAGAGGTTTTTCACGAAGGCGACCACATCCCGTCCCTCTTTGATATTGTCCCAGAGGTACTTGAAGATCACTTTGGGCATATCGGGGTGACGAAGGATCGCATGAGGCTTCTCCAGAAGTTCCCCCTGGGTGTAACCCGAAATCTTCATAAAGATGGGATTGACATAGGTGATATTCCCCTCGGCATCGGATTTGGAGACGATCAGGTCCACCGGGGTGACCTCTCGTTCGACATCGGTAGGTACGGGACGTTCCATCATTTACTCCTTTGACTGGTTTTGAAGGGCCTGAACGACCCCGACAATTTCGGATTTGTTGAAGGGTTTGCCGGCATAGTGATCGAAGATCCCCTCCGAACCACCTCGATCGGCTTCTCCGGAGATCGAGACGGTCTGAAGCCTTCTGATCCCTTCACTTCGCTCTCTCTCCCGGTAGCGTCGGATCATCTCATCACCCGAGAGGCCCGGCATGGAGTGGTCGCTGAAGAGCAGATCGTAGGGAGTACCGGTCGATGCGGCCTCCTCCAGAAGCTTCAACCCTTCCTCTCCACTGTAGGCCACGTCGATCTCGCAATACTCCTCTTCCAGCATCGTGCGCACCAGTTCGACGCTGATGCGGTCGTCCTCGACGATCAGAACTTTGAGCGGGCGTTTCGGTGCCACGAAAGCGTAGAGCTTCTCGCCGTAGAAGTCGTAGCGGGAGATGATCCCGGCGGCCCCGAAGATCCGGTCGCCTTCCAGTGAAAGGAAATTCTCTTCGACCACGAGGGATGCAATCCCCTTCTCATCGCACCGCCGTAGCAGATCCTCATCGAGGAAATGTTCGAAAAGCAGAAGATGGGTCAGAGTGGATCCGACAGCCTCGGGGCTTTTGATCGCTTTGATCCGATTGGCGTCGATACCGAAAGCGACGAGATAACGAATCAGATTGCGGACGGTTGAGAGTTTGTCGGGGGCATAGAGGATACCGATCTCCAGATTCTCGTCGGAAAAAGGCTCCAGCTGGGACACTTCCTCTTGATCCTTCAACGGCAGTTCGAAGTAGAAGACGCTGCCACGGTCGGGCTGGCTTTTGAGGCGAAGCTCACCTCCCATCTCCCGAACGAACTCGGAAGAGACCGAGAGGCCCAGCCCACTGCCGCCGAAACGTACCCGGGTGGAATCCTCCGCCTGGGTAAAGGGTTTGAAGATCTCCGCCTGACGCTCTTCGGGGATCCCGATGCCGCTGTCTTTGACGGTACAGAGCAGACGCTTCGTCTCCGGCAGATACTCCACACTGTACTCGATCACGCCGTTTTCGGGCGTGAACTTCACCGCATTGCCCAGCAGATTCATCAACACCCGCTTGAGCTTCATCGTCTCCAGAGCTATCTCTTTGGGAAGGCGGGGGTCGATGAAGA
>JALWZI010000063.1 GCA_027002755.1 Campylobacteraceae bacterium
CACTGGTTTGGGTGGCAGTGATGTCTATGACGAAGCACCAAAGTATTTTTCGGATGCGATACAGTGAAAGTGGCCGATTATTGGAGGTCTTCATTACTCTATTCTAGCATTCTGCTAGTCTAGAGCCATATCTATTATAACAAATGAGGTTTTCCGCCTGAAGCTGCACTGCTGTCGCCCTTCCATTACGACAAGGGATCGGAAAATGATTTTGGGGTATGATTAGCTGAATGAAACAGATGTGACAATCAATGAAGGAACAGATGATGAACACGACAACCAGGATCATGGCTCTTTCGCTAGTCGCCGGGGTGAGCCTCCTCTTCGCCCGGCCGATCAGCGCGCCCCTCTCGGTCTTCGAATCGACCAAACTGCCCCACCGCACCCTCAAAGACGGCCCCAGCATCTTCGGTACGCTCCCCTTCTTCAACGAGGCCAACGCCACTCCCGAAGAGAAAGAGCAGTACAAAAAGATGGTCGAAGAGGTCAAACAGCGTGAGAAAGAGAACGAGAAGTATCGTCACAACAAAGCGATGCAGGTCTTCGAATCGACAAAGATCCACCGCGATCCCAAAGCCGGCCCCAGTCCGGTGCGAGAAATGTTCTCGGAAGCCTTCTCTGCTGTCGGTCTGGGATCGGAAAGCTCCGATGCCTCAGAGAAGAAAAAGCCTGAAGAGAAAAAGTAGGGAGTATCAAACTCCTACTGTGATTAGTCGCCTGTCATAAAAGTCCTCTATCCGGCTACTTCCCTTCCCTCTTCCGATAATAAGCCACAACCGCCAACCCCGCCCCCACGCAAAGCGCGATGAAGGCAATGGAGCCGATGATGATTCCGGGAGTGACAGGCTGACTCAGGTCAGGCATTCAGGACCTCGGCGCAGCGCTCGCAGAGAGCGTCCTCTTCTTCAGCAGTGTAGCGCCAGCAGCGGGGGCATTTGTGGGCGGTGGCGCGGTGGATGGTGAAGCGCAGGTCGTCGACGCTGAAGCTGCCCAGCTCTTCGCCTTCGCTTTCACTCTTCAGGGCGCTGACTACGAACCAGTCCTCCAGATCCTTGGGATCCTTCATCGGCAGCATCTCCACTGAGCCGGCGATCTCCAGCTCCAGGGTCGATTTGATGAGCTTCTCTTTTTTGAGCCGGTCCACCTCTTCGGAGAAGGCTTCGCGGGCGGCGCCCAGCAGGGCGTCGTCGAAGGGCATCGCCACCTCGGGCAGGGGCTCGTAGACCATGTCGAAGACATCGCCCCAGTCTCCTTTGACCACAGCGGGAGCGTACTCCAGCACCTCATCGGCGGTGTAGGTGAGCGTGGGGGCCACCAGGGCCAGCATGCTGCGGGCGATCATCGCCATGGCCGTCTGGGCACCCCGGCGGATGGGAGCGTCGGGAGCGTCGCAGTAGAGGCGGTCCTTGCAGATATCCATGTAGATGCCGCTGAGCTCATTGGTGAGGAAGTGGTTGAGCCGGGCGAAACCGCGGGCGAACTCATAGTCGTCGAAAGAGGCTTTCACTGAAGCGAAGACCTCTCCCGCCTCGGCCAGGATCCAGCGGTCCAGCTCGCCCAGCTCCTCCAGAGGCCGCAGGGCCTCCAGATCGTTGACGTTGGCCAGGAGGAAGCGGAAGGTGTTGCGGATCTTGCGGTACTGCTCCGCCGTCTGCTTGAGGATGCCGTCGCTGATTTTCAGATCGCTCTGATAGTCGCTCAGCGCCACCCAGAGGCGCAGGATCTCCGAGCCGTACTGCTGGGTGACCTTCTGGGGAGCCACGACGTTGCCCCGGGATTTGGACATCTTCTCCCCCTTCTCGTCGACGGTAAAGCCGTGGGTGAGGATGGAGCGGTAGGGGGGATGGAAGTTGATGGCGGAGCTGAGCAGCAGGGAGCTCTGGAACCATCCCCGGTGCTGGTCGCTTCCCTCCAGATACATGTCGGCGGGGAACTCTCCGGCGTCGTAGTTGCGGGATTTGAGGACCGCGTTCCAGGTGGAGCCGCTGTCGAACCAGACATCCAGGATATCATTGACCTTATCCAGCTCTTCGGGTTTGTAGCCGCTGCCCGGGTAGAGAAGCTCGGCGATGGGACGGTCGTACCAAGCGTCGCACCCCTCGTGCTCGAAGATCGCGGCAATGAAGTTGAGCACCTTCTCGTCCAGGATCACCTCTTTGGTCTTTTTGACCCGGAAAAAGGCGATGGGGACCCCCCAGGTGCGCTGGCGGGAGATGCACCAGTCGGGGCGCCCTTCGACCATGGAGCGTAGGCGGTTGCGTCCCCAGTCGGGGTAGAAGG
>JALWZI010000064.1 GCA_027002755.1 Campylobacteraceae bacterium
GTGGCGCAGAGACTTTTCGATGCTCCAACTGCGGGGACGGACCTTGAAACTGTTGATGAGGTAGCCCGCCGCCCGGCGGGAGGCTTCGGCTCCGGCGGCGGCGCTGCCGACCCCGTCGCAAAGCACTGCGATACAGAGATCGTCGACCACCCGTACCGCAGCGAAGTCGTCACTGAGGGCTTCATGTCCCTTGGCCAGGCCGAAGGAGGAGGTTTTGAAGAGGGAAGACATGGTATTCCTTTCAGGAGTCATTGGTCACTGGTCATTTGTCATTGGGCCAGCTTACCCTAATCCTAATGGAGTCCTCTGAAAAATGGCCGGTTTTACTCGATAGCTCTGGCAGTCGCGAACGCAAGCGCCCGTTTCACGGGTTGAGCGCTCCTTTATCGCCATCGAGTAAAACCTCTCTTATCATGTCTTCAGAGGGTTCAATGACCAATCGCCAATGACTAATGACGGGCGCATCGTTAGATGCGTCCCCCTGCACTCACCCCCCACGTCGTGCGCCAGCGGGTCTTGACCAATGTGATGCCGACGATGGCGATGGCGACGACGGCGGCGAAGAGGAGGAAGCCCGCGGCATAGCCGCCGAAGGCGCTCTTGGACCAGCCCAGGGTCTTGATGAGCGCTGTTCCGCCCAGGCCGCCGGCACAGCCGACGATGCCGGTCATGATCCCCATGTCTTTGCCGAAGCGCTGAGGGACCAGCTGAAAGACCGCGCCGTTGGCCATCCCCAGGTTGGCCATGATCAGAAAGAGGATGAAGATCGCCAGATAGAAATTGTGTATCAGGGTGGCGTTGATGACCGCCAGAACCACGATGGCACCGAAAAAGATATAGAGACTCCTGACGCCTCCCAGCTTGTCGGCAACGGCTCCGCCCACAGGGCGCAGCACTGCCCCGGCAAAGATACAGAGGGCTCCGAAATAGCCGGCGACCACCTTGACGTTCTCCTCCCCGAGATATTCAATACCGAAGGCACTCATTTCGACCTGATAGGTGTTCATCAGATAGACCTTCATGTAGTTGGCGAAGCCCACGAAGCCTCCGAAACTGACAGCGTAGAAGAGGCTGAACCACCAGGTGTCTCTGTCTCTGAGGAGCTTCAGGTAGTCACGAAGCTTCTTGGGGTTGGGCTTGTAGACCTCAGCGGGGGCGTCCTTGGCCATGAAGGTGTAGAGGACGAAGATGAAAGCCGAGAGGATGCCGCCCACGAGGAAGACCGCCTGCCATCCCCAGAGTTCTGCGATCTTGGGGGCGAAGAGGAAGTCCAGGACCACGCCGATGTTCCCCGCGCCCGCCAGACCCAGTACCAATCCCTGGAGCCGGGGCGGGTACCACTGCCCTGCCTGAGGGAGCGCTACGGCGAAGGAGGCGCCGGCGAAACCGAGGCCGAAGGCGACCAGGAGCAGCTCGTTGTAGGTGATGCTCTCCCCGCGCAGATAGCCGTAGAAAAGCGAAGCGATGACGATACCCTGGGCGATCAGAGCCGTCTTTTTGGGGCCGATCTGATCGACGAGGAAGCCCAGAACGATCCGCAGGATCGCTCCGGAGAGGATGGGGATCGCCAGGAGCGTCGCCTTCTGGTTGGGATCGAGGTGGAAACCGTGGGCCGCCAGAGACTGGCTGATCTCCGTCGCCAGCGGCCCCAACATGGTCCAGACCATGAAACTGAAGTCGAAGTAGAGGAAAGCCGCCAGCAGGGTGGGGAAGTGGCCGGCCGTTTTGAGTTCGCCGAATTTCATTTGTCATGCTCCTTGAATTGTCATGGCGAAATTATAGATCAGATAATGTCACGTTGTATGTCTATTTTTTAAACAATAACCTGAAAAGTTTTTGAATATACTTCCGACAGTAAAATGATTTCCGTGAGGTAAATAAATGAAATTGGAAGCGATCAACGCCCGACATTCAAAGATCAACAAAATAGAGAAGCTCAAAGAGACCCGGAACTACGAAGAGGCATGGGAAGCGTTGCAACGCTATGCCAAAGAGGGGTACGACGCCATCGACAAGGAGGATATGAGCTACTTTCTCAAGACCTTCGGTATCTTTGACCGTCCCGCGACGCCCGGGAAGTTCATGCTCCGTGTCCGCATCCCCGGCGGGCGGTTGACGATGGAGCAGGCGATCCGTCTGGGGGAGCTCTCCCGCGACTACGGTGAGGATGCTATGGATCTGACGACCCGGATGCAGGTGCAGCTGCGCTACCTGAGGATCGAGGATCTTCCTGCCGTATTGGAGGGGCTCGAAGCGGTCGGTATCACCACCTGGCAGACCGGAGTGGACAACTTCCGCAACATCGTCACCGATCCTCTTGACGGCCTGGCCTTTGACAATCTGATCGAATGTGCACCGCTCATCGAAGCCATGCAGTCGCTCTGGCTCAAACAGCCCGAATACATCAATGTGCTTCCGAGGAAATTCAACAGCGCCATCAGCGGCTCTCTGGCCAACCGCTGCAACCTCTTCGCCCACGATATCTGTTTCGCCCTGGCCAACAAGGAGGGGGAGTACGGCTTCAACCTCTATCTGGGAGGCAAGGTGGGTGCCATCGCCGAGCGGGCCGACATTTTCGTCACGCCCGACGAGCTGATGGAGCTCTACAAAGCTGTCATCGATACCTATATACAATATGGTTTCCGTGACAGCCGCAACCGCAACCGCCTCCACTATCTGATCAAAGAGGCGGGGATGGAGGCCTTCGTCGCCGCGGTGAAAGAGACTGCCGGACGGGACTTCGACAGCGCCGGGGAAACCCTGGTCAAAACCCCCCGTACCGAAGAGGCCGACGGACGGATCCGTCTCAAGGACGGCAGCTGGGCTCTGCACGTGGTCGTCCCCTCGGGGATCTTCCACGGGACGTCCATGATCGAAGCGGCGAAGAATGCCGAGAAACACGGTTCGGGAACGCTCAATATCTCCACGACCCAGAATCTCTTCCTCCTGGGGGTACCCACGGAGAAGATCGACGCTGCGCTGGCTAAAGCCCCGTTTGATCGCTACCGCAACGTCAACACTCCCTATTTCAATCAGCTGGTGGCCTGTGCCGGATCGGATCTCTGCCCCTACGGGGTCATCCCCAACAAAGCCGACGCCATCGAAATGGCCGAGAAACTGGGTGAGCGGGTGCCCCTGCCGGCGGATGCTTCGATCAGGATGCACTGGTCAGGCTGTGTCAAAGGGTGTGGGGTCCATGAACTGGGAGATATCGGTTTCGTCGGCTGCAAGGTCAAAGTGGACGGTGAAAGCGCCTACGGGGTTCATATCCAGCTGGGGGGCAAATCGACCGCCAGCCAGGAGGAGGCCTACACGATCCTCAAAAGCGTTCCGCTCACCCAGGCGACCGACTACGTGTCCCGGCTGGCCCAGGCTTATCGGGACCTGCGCCGGAAACGGGAGAGTTTCGAGGGTTTCGAAAGCCGGGTGCTGCGACGCTACTCCAAAGGAGCCCTGGGCTTTTTGCTGCACTGGAATGTCCGTATCGCTCTGCCCAAAGGGTGGGAGGCTCTCGCTATCCGGGAGAACTGGGAAGCCGGCGAAGAGCGCAACGAGATCTTCCTCCTTGGACTGGAGATCTACAAAGTCCTTGCCGGAAAAAGCGCCTACCAGGGGATCCACCATTACGACCCCATCGAGAAGACCCCCGCCGAAGCGCTCCATCGGCTCAACCCTTCGGTGGACAAGGATCTCAGCGAAGTGGTGATGAAGATGATCGCGCCGTCCGAAAAACGTTACGAAGTCTTTACGGAAGTGTTGGCGGATCTGGGAATCAAATAGTGTTGAGTGCTGAGTGTTGAGTGTTCAGAGAAAGCGCCAAAGGCGCTCCCAATATACCAATACACCAATGACCAATAACCCCTTGGCGAATGCCAAGGATCAATTGCCTAAATTTTATACACTCCGCTGTACCGATCACGAAAAAATTTGAAATACAATGTGAGCATCCAAAAATCAATTCAAAGGATGTTCGATGAAGCTGAAACTTCTCGCGCTACTCGCAACCCTCCTGCCCGTCGTCGCTATGGCGGGCGAAGCCAAGATCGATACGGGCGATACCGCCTGGATGATCGTGGCGACCGCCTTCGTCATGCTGATGACCCCGGCGGGATTGGCCCTCTTCTACGGCGGTCTGACCCGTCGGAAAAACGTGCTCAATACTATCGGAATGAGCCTGATTGCTTTTGCCGTCGGTACCCTGGTCTGGGTCATCGCCGGCTACTCCATCGCTTTCGGTTCCGGTGACATCATCGGCACCGGCAAGATCTTCCTGGCCGGCATCACCGACAAGACGGTCAACGGGACCATTCCCGAGCTGCTCTTCGTCGCCTTCCAGGGAACCTTCGCCGCCATCGCCGTGGCCATCGCCAGCGGTTCGATGATCGAGCGGGTGAAGTTCTCTACCTTCACGATCTTCGCGGCACTCTGGATCCTGGCCGTCTACGCTCCCATCACCCACTGGGCCTGGGGAGGCGGTGAGATGCTCAACTTCGGTGAGATGGACTTCGCCGGCGGTACCGTCGTCCATATCAACGCCGGGGTCGCCGGCTTCGTTGTCGCGATGATCCTGGGCAAGCGCCGGGATTACGGCAAAGCGGCCTTCAAACCCTTCTCTCCCGTTCTGGTGGTTCTGGGTGCCGCGCTGCTCTGGTTCGGATGGTTCGGATTCAACGCCGGTTCCGAGGTGGCTGCCGACGGGGTCGCCGCCAACGCTTTCCTGGTGACCAATGTCGCGGCCTCTCTCGGTGTGATCGGCTGGATCCTGGTGGAGTACCTCTTCTATAAGAAGGCCACTCTCGTCGGCGGGGCTTCCGGTGCCGTCGCCGGCCTGGTCGCCATCACCCCCGCCTCCGGTAGCGCCGGAGTGGTCGGTGCCATCATCATCGGCCTTGTCGGCGGTGCTCTGGGTGCCTTCGGTGTCTCCAAACTGAAGAAGCTCTTCAAGGTCGACGACTCTCTGGATGCCTTCTGGGTCCACGGTCTGGTAGGGATCTGGGGATCCATCGCCACGGCGCTCTTCATCGCGCCCTATCTGATGCCCGAGAACTTCAACCTGGGTACGCAGCTGATGGCCCAGATCAAAGCGATCCTGCTCACCATCGTCTATAGCGGCGTGGTAACGGCCATCGTCTACTTCATCGCCAGTCTCCTCACCGGTGGCGGACGGGTCGATGACGAGACCGAGCTGATGGGTCTGGACGAAGCGGTCCACGGTGAAGAGGCGATCAACCTCTGATCCCGGAACTCTTGAGAATATATCAACAAGGATAAAGCATGAAAAAGATCGAAGCAGTGATCAAACCCTTCAAACTGGAAGAGGTCAAAGAGGCGCTGGTCGAGGCGGGCATCGAAGGGATGACCGTCACCGAGGTCAAAGGTTACGGACGCCAGCAGGGCCACAGCGAGCTCTACCGGGGTGCGGAGTACGTGGTGGATTTCATCCCCAAGGTCAAGATCGAGATCGTCGTCAGCAACGAGGAGTATCTCAATACCGCCATCAACGCCATCAAAGAGGCGGCCCGTACCGGCAAGATCGGTGACGGCAAGATCTTCGTCTCTCCCATCGAGCATACCGTCCGGATCCGGACCGGTGAAGAGGATGAAGAGGCGCTCTGACTCCAATCATCCCTCCGGCCCCGGAGGGATGGACTTTCTTCCAAATTCTTTCCCTCCTTTTCTTACTTTTCGATTCGACTTTATTTCCTGGACTTTCAAGTTCTTTTCTTTGCAACCGTTTTTGTCCATCATTTTCATCTCAAGGAGTCTTGCTCCCATGGAATACCTTGAATCTTGAATATAGTATGCTATGCTCCGAAAGTTTCACAAAGGAGTCGTCATGTCCGGTGAGAAAAGCGTCAGTTTCCCGAAGAGTCTGAAGCAGGCGGGGCTCTCGATGCTCTCTATGATGCCCATGATCCTGGCGATCGTGGGGCTGGTCGGACTTTTCCAGAGCTACATCACTCAGCAGATGCTGGTCTCGGTCTTTGACGGAAATGCGGTGCATGATACACTGGTGGGGACACTGGCGGGGATGGTGGCCGTGGGGCAGGCCATCGTCAGCTATATTCTCGGTGGGGAGCTGCTGGAACAGGGGGTGAGCCTCTATGCGGTGACGGCCTTCGTCCTGGCCTGGGTGACATTGGGGGTGGTGCAGCTGCCCATGGAGGCCTCGGTTCTGGGGGTGGGGTTCACCTGGCGTCGGAATCTATTGGCCTTTCTTTCCACGATCCTGGTCTCGGTGGTGACGGTCAGAGTGTTGGAGCTTTGGCGATGAGCGGAACGCAGCGACGCCCCCACTGGATGGGGGTACGGCTTCTGGCACTGGTGATCCTTCTCTACCTGGGCCTGGCTTTGAGCGGAAGCCCCGGCGTACTGTCGGCGCTTCACAAGGCGCTGGGAGTTCTGGAGACCCTGTTGCCGATCCTGGCGGTGGTGGTCATCATCTCCGGAGCGATCAACTACTTTTTGAATCCGAAAGCTCTGGCGAAACATCTGGGAGAGGAGAGCGGCATCCGGGGCTGGATGATCGCTCTGGGAGCGGGGGTGCTCAGCCACGGTCCCATGTACGCCTGGTATCCGGTGATCGCGGAGCTGCGGCGACATGGAATGCGCGACGGTCTGGTGGCGGCCTTTTTCTACGCCCGGGCGATCAAGGTGCCGCTTCTTCCGATGATGGTGGCCTATTTCGGCCTGGATTTCACCGTGCTGTTGACACTTCTGACGCTGCTGGCCGCCTGGGGGCAGGGGCTCATCATGGACGGTCCTCTTGCCCGACGGGGAGCGGTTCGGCGATGAGATAACAGTTCTTCCCCTTCTCTTTGGCCTGATACATCGTCATGTCCGCCTGGCGGAGGAGTCTGTCGAGGCGAAGGCCCTTGCGGGGGATGAGCACCACCCCGATACTGGCGGTGACACTGCAGACATGCCCTTCGGCATAGATGGGGCGGGCGATGGTCTGCAGGATCCCCTGCAGGATCTCCTCCATCTCTTCCATGCGGCGGATATGGTTGAGGATCAGCAGGAATTCGTCCCCGCCCAGGCGGAGCAGGACATCGTCGGGACGCAGATGGTGTCGGATCCGATAGGCGGTCTCCTGCAGCACCAGGTCCCCCACGGCGTGGCCATAGCTGTCGTTGATAGCCTTGAAATGGTCCAGATCGATGTAGCAGAGGGCGGAGATCGTCTGTTCACGGGTGACCAGTTCGAGACTGTGTTGGAGTTGTGTCTCCAGATGGTTGCGGTTGAGCAGGCCTGTGAGGGGGTCGCAATGGGCCATTTTCAGTTCGGCCAGCGCCTCTTCCTTCTCCCGAAAGAGCGTGCCGATGATCAGGACAAGAAGCAGGACGCTCAGGATGAAGAAATTGAGATTGATCAGATTGCAGCTGAGGTCCTTTTCATGGACGAAGATCCCCAGATGATAATGGACCATCACCAAGCTGCTCAGGGCCAGAGCGACTCCGCCGCTCAGCGCATAGCTGAGATTGACGGTACTGAGCTGGATCAGCAACGGCAGGGTCACCAGCATCAACAGAGCCAGGCTGTGCATTCCGAGGGTGACCTGCAGCAGGTAGTTGAGGAGAGCGGCGGCGATGACGATCAGGAGGAGTAGCGGTATCCGGATGCGGCGATAGTCTGTCCGGAGGAAAAGGAGCAGCGGAGTCAGCAGCAGCTGGCCCATGGTGTTGCCGAACCACCAGTAGAAGAGATTGCTTCGGAAGAAGGCGTTGTCCGTCTCCTGGGTCAGATAGAGGACACCGTTGCCCAACAGGGAGCTGAACGGTTGAAGGACGAAGAGGATCATCCCCACCAGCAGCAGGATATCCCGGACACTTCGCAGGCGGATATCGATCCGAAGTTTCCGGGCCACTAAGAAAGCGAGGGCCGCTTCGGCACTGTTGACCAGAGAGACTCCCAGGGAGGGAAGCAGGTGGAGTCCGGCATCGAGCGCCAGCAGCAGCTGCCCGAGAAAGATCCCCGGGATGATCCTGGGCCCGTAGATCAGGACAGCCGCCAGGGCGAGTCCCTCGGGCAGAAAGGCGGTCAGGGTGACGATCTTGGCCTGGTAGAAGATGGCGAAGCTGAGTTTCCCGGTGAGAAAATAGAACAGGGCCAGGCCGATGAGACGGACCGTCGCATACTGTCGGAGATCCGGCAACGTGCGAAGATCCTTCCGGCGGGTCTGGGATATCGGATTCATTATAAGATAAATTCTCTGATGATTAGGATCATTCATACTCCTCACACTTAATATTATTCAAATAGATACAGAAATTTTCAAAATCTAACTCTTAGAGTATATTCTTATCTTAACACAATTCTTATGAGGAAAATAAAAATGTTGAAAGTCGAATATTTTTTGATAGGAGTGAGAGAAACAGAGAAAAGTAGGCTCAGACCGCCCCTTCGTCGATCATGGCATCGGCGACCCGGCGGAAGCCGGCGATGTTGGCTCCCATGAGCAGGTCCCCCTCGTGACCGAACTCCCGGGCGGTCTCGTCGGCGGTCTCGAAGATGCTCTTCATGATGCCGAAGAGTTTGGTGTCCACTTCGGCGAAGCTCCAGCGCTGCATGCTGGCGTTCTGGGCCATCTCCAGCTGGCTGACGGCGACGCCCCCGGCGTTGGCCGCTTTGGCGGGACCGAAAAGGACGTTGTGCTTCCGGAGGTATTCGAGCGCTTCGGGAGTGGTGGGCATATTGGCCCCCTCGTTGACCAGGCGGCAGCCGTTTTTGACCAGGTTCCTGGCATCGACGAGGGTCAGTTCGTTCTGGGTGGCGCTGGGGAAGGCTACGTCACAGGGAATCGACCAGACGGCATGGCCCCCTTCGGGGTATTGGTGGACCGGGATATAGGTGGCGTCGGGATGGAGCTGAGCGTACTTCTCCAGGGACTCTCTGCCCACCTCCTTGATCGCCTTGAGGGTCTTGACGTCGATCCCTTTGGGGTGATGGATGGTCCCCCGGCTGTCGGAACAGGTGACGGGGATCGCTCCCATGCTCTTGAGCTTTTCGATGGTGTAGGTGGCCACGTTACCCGCCCCGGAGACACAGCAGGTCTTGCCCTTGAGCTCGTCGCCGTGCTTGTTGAGGAGGTGTTCGGCGAAATAGACCGATCCGTAACCGGTGGCCTCCCGGCGTCCGAAGGAGCCGCCCCAACCGACCCCTTTGCCGGTCATGGCCCCTTCGAAGGTCCCGGTGAGGAGCTTGTACTGGCCGAAGAGGTAGCCGATCTCCCGGGCCCCGACGCCGATATCTCCGGCGGGGACATCCTTGGTGGTGCCGATATGGCGGTAGAGCTCGTTCATGAAGGCCTGGCAGAAGCGGTTGACCTCGGCATTGCTTTTGCCTTTGGGGTCGAAGTTGCTGCCCCCTTTGCCGCCGCCGATCCCGAGGCCGGTGAGGGCGTTTTTGAAGATCTGTTCGAAACCCAGGAACTTGACGATCCCGAGATTGACGGAGGGGTGGAAACGCAGCCCCCCTTTGTAGGGTCCCAGGGTGGAGTTGAACTGGACCCGGTAGCCCAGGTTGGTCCGGACTTTGCCGCTGTCGTCGATCCAGGTGACCCGGAAGATGATGGTCCGCTCCGGCAGGATCAGGCGCTCCAGGATGCTGTGCTCCCGGTATTTCTGCTCCTCTTCCAGCAGGGGAGTGAGGCTTTCGAAGACCTCGGTGGCCGCCTGGTAGAACTCCTCCTGACCGGGGGAACACTCCCGGATGAATTTCAGAACATCTTCGATGTACTCTTTGGCGCTCATGCTTGGGATCCTTTGGAAGAAGTGGGTGGGATCATTGTAGCACAAAGATGTGGGAGAGAGGAGGGTTTTTTGGGTTGGAAAACTACGGCGACGAACAAAACTGATCCAGGTTGGGATCATAGGTTATTTGTGGTCATTTATTGTCATTCAAGGGAGAATGATCGATGCATTCTCTCTGCCAATTACCGCGATGCAAATGACACGATATGTCAGTGAGATCAGGTCTTGCTCCCGTGCTCTTTCAGGAGCATTGCCGCCTCTTTGGCATGGTAGCTGATGATGATATCCGCACCGGCCCGTTTGAAGGCCAGCAGGGTCTCCATCATCACCCGCTCGTAGTCGATGACGCCGGCTTTGGCGGCCATCTTGAGCATGGAGTATTCGCCGCTGACGTTGTAGACCGCCAGCGGCAGTCGGCTGGCTTCGCGGATGTCCCGGATGATGTCCAGATAGGCCAGGCCCGGTTTGACCATCAGGATATCGGCGCCTTCCTCTTCGTCAGCCAGGCTCTCCAGGATCGCCTCCCGGCGGTTGGCGGGGTTCATCTGGTAGCTGCGACGGTCCCCGAAGCTGGGAGCGCTCTCGGCCACGTCCCGGAAGGGACCGTACCAGGCGCTGGCGAATTTGGTGGAGTAGCTCATGATGGGCAGATGCTCGTAGCCCGCTGCGTCCAGGGCCTCCCGGATGGCGGTGATCATTCCGTCCATCATCCCGCTGGGGGCGATCATATCGGCCCCGGCTTTGGCATGGATCACCGCCTGTCTCCCCAGGTTGAGGAGCGTCGCATCGTTGTCCACGGTCTCGAGGACCGGGTCGAGGATCCCGCAGTGGCCGTGGTCGGTGTATTCACAGAAGCAGAGATCGGTGACGACGAAGAGATCGGGATGGGCCGCCTTGAGCTCCCGGACCGCTGTCGCGATGATGCCGTGTTCGCAGAGGGCGTCGGAGCCCACGCTGTCCTTGACATCGGGGATACCGAAAAGGATCACAGATTTGAGCCTCAGGCTTTTGAGCGTGTCACACTCCTTGATCGCCTCGTCGATACTCAGCTGAAAGACCCCCGGCATGGAGGCGACTTCGTTTCGGATCCCTTCGCCGCTGCGGACAAAGAGAGGGTAGATGAAATCGTCCGTGCTCAGATGGGTCTCCTGGAGCAGGTCCCGAAGGACCGGAGAGAGACGACGTCGTCGGAATCGGGTGAACATGGGAGCTTCCTTTGGATCGGATTTCGATAATTTTACACGGTTTTATCTCTGGGGAGGCTTGGGGTATAATGCCCCCATGAAAAAAATCGAAATCTCCAATATCGCGACCCTTCCGACCCGGCACGGTACCTTCCGGATCCAGGCCTTCCGTGAAGGGGACAAGGAGCATCTGGCGCTTTTCACCGAGCCCTTGCCCGACATCCCGCTGGTGCGGGTCCATTCCGAGTGTCTCACGGGGGACGCCCTGGGGTCGGTCAAGTGCGACTGCGGTGAGCAGCTGGAGGCGGCGCTGCAGCGGATCGCCGCCGAGGGAGGCATGCTGATCTATCACCGCCAGGAGGGACGCAATATCGGCCTGCTCAACAAGGTCAATGCCTACGCCCTGCAGGATCAGGGTCTCGATACCGTGGCGGCGAACCATCAGCTGGGCTTTGCCGCCGACGAGCGGACCTATGAGATCGTGGAGACGATCCTGGAGCATTTCGGGATCACCCGGATGCGTCTGCTAACCAACAACCCCCGGAAGATCGAGTCACTGAAAAATGTGGAGATCGTGGAGCGGCTTCCTCTCGTCATCGCCCCCAACCCCCACAACGAGAAATATCTGCAGACCAAAAAAGAGCAGATGGGACACCTGCTTTGAGTGCAAAGCACTCAAAGCAAATTAGGAATTAGGAATTAGGAATGAGGAACCGGAGGAATCGGGTAGCGTGGGATTGCGGTCCCATGATCTGGTGAGGAGTGAAGAGTGAGGAGTGAGGAGTGTTTTCGGGAGCTTCTTCTACGGAAGTTGGACGAGGCCGGCCTGGAATATGACGAAACACTTCTGAAGCGGCTGGAGCGTTTCGCCGGGCTTCTGAAAGAGTGGAACGGCATTCACAACCTGACGGCAGACGCTTCGCCGGAGGCGGTGGCGGCCAATGTGCTGGATTCGCTCTATCCGCTCACATTTGTCGAAAAACCCGATTCATTGCTGGATGTGGGGACGGGGGCCGGATTTCCGGGGTTGATCCTGGCAGCGGCCTGGCCCGAGGTGCCGACGGTGCTCTGCGAACCGCTCAACAAACGGGCGGCCTTTCTGCGCTATGCGGCGCTGGAGATAGGGTTGGACCGGGTGACGGTGGCACGGAAACGGGTCGAGCAGCTGGAGCATGCCCCTTTCGGCCTCATCAGCTCCCGAGCCGTGACCGATACCGGGCTGCTCCTGAGACTGACGGCGAAGCTCAGCGATGCCCACACCCGCTATCTCTTCTACAAAGGAAGCCGTCTGCAGGAGGAGATCGAAGCGTTGCCGCCGGAGCTTCGTCCCCGGATCGTGGAGCGGGAGCCGAGGCGTTACCTCTACCTGGAGCCCGAAACCGAAAAATCGGTCCAAACGTGATATTATTATCCGGAACATTGGATGAAAATATATAAAGGATAAGGTCATGAAAAAGAGAGAAGATCTGGATCTGGAGCATTTCAGGAAACTGCTGGAAGCGGAACGGGAACGACTGCTCAAGGAGATCGACGGCGTCGCCGCCGATACCCGGGGACTGGATGCCGCTGCGAGTGAAGCGGAAGACCGGGGTGATGTGGCGGAACTGGATGCACAGAACGCCATCGATCAGCGTCTGCTTCAGGATCTGAATCGTCAGCTGGAGGAGGTCAACGCCGCGCTGAAACGTATCGAGGAGGGCAGCTACGGTCTCTGTGAAAAGACCGGCAAGCCGATCCCCCTCGCGCGGCTCGAAGCCTACCCCGCCGCCCGCACCCTCGCGGACGCCTGAGCGGGGCGGCAGGACCATGTGGCTGAAGCTGCTGATCATCGGAGGGATCCTCTACGCGCTCTATCGGGTCGCGGGAGGAAAGATCCTGCCGGAGCGAAAAGCGGACCGCCGGGACTCCGCCGAGGAGCCGGAGGAGGGTGAGACCCTGGTGGAGTGCAGCAAGTGCTCCACCTACGTGGTGAAAAAAGAGGCGATCTTCTATCAGGGAAAGTACTACTGTTCCGCGGAGTGCCTTCCCAAAAAGTAGGATCCCGAACATGTCAATCAAGGAGTGACCATGCTGATCTTCGGACATCCCTGGGTGGAGAGCCCCCGGTTCGTCAAAGTCTTTTCGCTGGAGGATATCGCCCGGACGCAGCGGGAGGATATTCTGCTTCTGGAGCCCCTCAGTGTCTCCATCGATCTGGCCCAGCATTGCCGGAAAAACGACCTCGCCTTCGCCGTGACCATCGGGTCGCTCAAAGAGGCGCTTCTGGCCAACGCCCTGGAAGCGGCCTATGTCCTCTGCCAGCATGAGCAGGCCATCGAGGTCCAGAAGATCGCGGAGGAGTATCTCTTCGATACCAAGATCCTGGTCCTGGTAGAGGAGGAGCGGGGGATCGAGACCATGGCCCGTTTCGGGATCGACGGCGTGGTCTTCCCCGACGCCATCGTCCAGGCCTGATGGGAGGCGGAGGCCTGCGCACGCCCCTGACCTGGGGACTGATCGGGCTCAGTCTCCTGGGGTATGTCGCCGAAGGGATCTGCGGCGGCAGCTGGGGAGAGATCGGCGGCCGTACTCTCGTCGAGTGCGGAGGGGTCTTCGGACCGGCGATCCTGGAGAGAGGAGAGTGGTGGCGTATCCTCACGGCTATGTTCCTCCACGGCGGCCCTGAGCATCTGGCACTGAACATGATCTCTCTCATGATCGTGGGGCGGATGATGGAGTACTATTTCCGCGCTTTGGACTATCTGCTGATCTATTTTCTTTCGGGGATCGGCGGATTCCTCCTCTCCCTCTCCCTGCACCCGGAGACCGTGATCATCGGTGCCAGCGGCGCGATCTTCGGGATCTTCGGGGCACTGGGGGGCTTCGCGCTCTTTCACCGGGAGCGGCTGGGGAGTCGTTATCATACGTTTCTCAAAGAGTTCGGGGCCATTCTGGGGGTGAACCTTCTTTTCGGTCTGGCGGTCCCGGGGATCGATATGAGCGCCCATATCGGGGGATTAATCCTGGGCGGAGTCGGCGGATACCTGGCCAGCGGGCATCGGGGGCTCTTTTATCTCTTCGTCGCAGGGAGTACGATCGGGATCTTTCTCGCGGCCCTTTGGCTACAGCAGCGTTACGCACTCTCCGCGATGCCGCTGTTTTGAGTCCGAACGGTTTCCGCGATGAGCGGGTATAATTGAGTTCTCTGCAAAATTACCGGTTTCACTTGATAACTCTGGCAGTCGCGAACATGAGAAGCGTCAGCGAAGGACAACTGCTTGTCCTTCGCAGCTTCGGAACCGTAGCGGTCGGAGAGAAACGAAGCCGCGAAGGAGCGCCCGTTTCACGGGTTGAGCGCTCCTTTGTCGCCATCAAGTGAAACCTCTCCCAGACGTTTTTCAGAGAATTCAATCGATAGTCATTTCCCGATGTAAACGAAAAGAGAGGAGCAGAGATGAAGAAACATTGCAAGATCCTGGCGACGGTGGGACCGGCCTGCCAGACGGCGGAGCGGTTGACGGAGATGATCCGGGCGGGGGTCAACCTCTTCCGGCTCAATTTCAGCCACGGAGACCACGCCTACCACCTTCAGAGCCTGGAGGCGATCCGGGAAGCCTCCCGGCGTACCGGTCTGCATGTGGGGGTCCTGCAGGATATCAGCGGACCGAAAGTCCGTATCGGCAAGCTGGAGAAGGATCTCTTCCTGGAGGTGGGAGACCGGATCGAGTTCGTCCGGGAGGAGGTGGTGGGGCATTTCGACCGGCCCCATCACCTGGTGGTGAGCCTCAACCACCCGGAGCTTCTGGACAAGCTCAAAGTGGGTGAGCTGATCTACCTCTACGACGGGATCATCTGTGCCCGGGTGGTGCGGGTCGGCCGGAGTGTGGAAGCGGAGGTGATCAGCGGCGGGATGCTCTCCTCCCGCAAAGGGGTCAACTTCCCCAATACCCGGCTGGACCTGGATGTCCTGACCGACAAGGACAGAGAGGACATCGCCTGGGGGGTGGAGCACGGTGTCGATTTCATGGCGATCTCCTTCGTCCAGAAGGCGTCGGACATGGTTCGGGCCCGGGAGCTGGTGGCCTCCCTTGGCGGAAAGCAGGATCTCATTGCCAAGATCGAGAAGTTCGATGCGGTGGAGAACATCGATGCGATCCTGGAGGTGAGTGACGGGCTGATGGTGGCACGGGGGGACCTGGGGATCGAGATCCCCTACTACCGGGTCCCGGAGGTGCAGAAGATGCTGATCCGCAAAGCCAACGAAGCCTCCAAGCCGGTGATCACCGCCACCCAGATGCTGCTGAGCATGACCCATGCGGAGCGGGCGACCCGGGCGGAGATCAGCGATGTGGCCAACGCGGTTCTGGACGGCTCCGACTGCCTGATGCTCTCGGAGGAGAGTGCCATCGGGGAGTACCCGGTCCAGGCGGTGGAGACCATGAGCGCCACGATCCGGGAGGCGGAGGCGGTCTATCCCTATTTCCGGATCCATCAGTTCCCCTACAACGACGAGATGGATGTCATCGACGAATCGGCGGTGAACCTGGTGGAGAACATCGAGGCGGCGGCGATCCTGGCCATCACCAGCTCAGGACAGTCGGCGCGGAAGCTCTCCCGCTACCGTCCGAAGCAGCCGATCTACGCCGTGACCCATGCGGAGGAGATCGCCCGCAAGCTGACGATGGTCTGGGGGGTCGTTCCGGCCTTCCGTTCGGCGGCGGAGAGTGCGAGGCAGATGATGATCGACATCATCCGGCGGGGATTGGAGCAGGGGGTCCTGAAGCCGGAGCACAACTACGTGGTCACGGCGGGGGATCCTCCGGGGGTGCCCGGCACCACCAACATCATCCGGATCCTGCGCCGTCATGAACTGGAGCACTTCGCCAAAATGGCCCGGGAGAACCGCATCCCGAAAGATTGGGAGTAACGCTTTTACTCCTGCTGTCCCGTCACCTCATCGATCTCGCCGCTGCAGGACGCTTCCCAGCCGTCGAGAAGTTCGACGCTGATCCCTTTGGGGGTCTGGAGGTTGGCGATCTCTTCGTGGGCCAGATAGAGGGGACGGTCGCTGTGGATCTGCAGGGTATCGCCCTTCCAGGAGAAGTTTATGGTGGCTTTGGAAGAGTTTTCGTGGAGGATCAGCGTCAGGGTGTAGGCGAAGCTGAGCCATTTGATCACCTCTTTGGCAGGGAGCAGAGGTTTGTAGCGGCGATAGAGGGGTTTGTAGTAGAGGGAGTCCCCCTTGGAGCGCATCAGCAGGGCGATGGTGAGCATCTGGGAGTGGGTGAAGCCGAAGTTGAGCTCCTGCATGGCGATGTAGAAGGCGTGCTGGTGCTCCTTGTAGATGGTGAGCATCTTGCCGATGTTGGAGAGGCTCAGGGCGTCGGCGAGGAGCCGGCGATGCTCCGGGGTGCTCGGGTAGCGGTCGGTGATGGCCTCGAAGAGTTTGCGCCCGATGCACTGTTTGTTCCCCTCGGGAAGTTTGAGCAGATCGAAACGGTCTTTGATGCTGCGGAGACTGGGGTTGATCCCCGGAGGAAAGCGCAGGCCGTCCCGGCGCAGCAGGTCGTGGAGGAAGACCCCCTCCCGCACCCCGACGCCGCTGGTGAGGACCTCTTTGGCCTCCAGGTGCCGCAGGACCTCCAGGAAGATATGGGTCCCCTCCCGGATCGTATCGAAGCGGTTCTTTTTGATATAGAGTTCGGGGAGGCGTTCGATGGGGGCCTCCACGATCGCCTTGAGGTAGGCTTTGTGCTCTTTGAGCGGATAGCCGAAGGCGTGGATCTTGTCGAAGGGGTAGTCGCTGCGGAGCATAACCCCTCTCGCCAGGGCCCGGGCGGTTCCGCCGATCCCCACGGCCAGCCGACTGCGAAAACTCTCGGGGAGGGTCTCGAGACGCTGACGGATATAGGCCCTCGCCTCTTTGAGGCTGCGTCCCGGATCGGTGAAGAGCTCTTTGAGTCGGACGGTCCCCAGGTCCAGAGAGACCGTTTCGACGATGCGTCCCTCCCGGATCAGGGCCATGTCGGTGGAACCGCCGCCGATATCGACGGTGACCCCTTCCCGGATCGGGAGGAGGTTCAGGGCGGCCACGGCGCCGTAACGGGCCTCCCTGAGTCCGTCGATGACCCGGATCTGCAAGCCGAGGCGCTGACGGACGACCCGGAGAAAAGCCTCCCGGTTGGGCGCGTCCCGCAGGGCGGAGGTGGCGACACAGTGGACTTTGCGGACTTTGTATTCCCGAAGAGTGTGGGTAAAGGAGTGCAGGGCTCCGAAGGCCCGACGGATGCCGACGGGTTGGAGATATCCGCCCGCCTCGTAGGCTCCTTCGCCGATTCGGACCCGGCTCTTTTGCTGAACGATGAGGTGGAAGCCGTAGCGGCTGGTCCGCTGGAAGATCACCAGGCGGGCGGAGTTGGAGCCGATATCGATAACGGCGATACGTTTGGGCATCGGAGGCTCAGTGCTCCTCCTGCAGCTGTTCGAATTTGAATTTGAGCTCCTCGGCACTCTCGACGTTGTCGGGGTCCGGGATGATGCAGTCGACGGGACAGACGGCGATACACTGGGGCTCGTCGAAGAAACCGACACACTCGGTGCAGCGGTCGGGATCGATGATATAGATGGGATCGTTCTCCTCGATCGCTTCGTTGGGACACTCTTCGCGACAGGCGTCGCAGGCGATGCATTCCTCGGTGATCAGTAGCGCCATTGTTCATCCTCGTAGGTGGATTTGATTTCCGAGTTATAGCCAATAGAACCTTAAGCGAAAGAGGTGAGAAGGGATCAGGAGGAATTTTTCCCGAGAGGCAGGACGAAGGTGGCCACCGCTCCCCGGCCGTCCCGACGGTTGCGCAGTGTCACTTCGGCCCCTAGAGCGTCGGCGGCGCTTTTGACCAGGAAAAGTCCCAGCCCGGCGCCGGGGGAGTCGGCGGAGCGCTTGAAGGGGGCGAAGAGATCCACCCCTTCGTCGATCCCGGGTCCTTCGTCCCGGACCTTCACCACCAGCGTCTCTCCTTTGCGGTAGGAGAAGAGGCGCACGGTGCCTCCCTCGGGAGTGAAACGCAGGGCGTTTTGGATCAGGTTCTGGAGGATCTGGGTCAGGAGCAGGGGCTGGATGCGGGTGCGGAGCTTCTCGGGGGTGAGCCTCGCCTGCAGCCGTTTGCCCGACGCTTCGGCCAGGAGAGAGAACTCCGCCGCCTTTTTCCGCAGGAGCTCGATCAGGTCCAGCTCCACCGGCGGTTCGAACTGGGCCCCTTCGGCCCGGCCGAACTCCAGGATGGAACCTACGATCCGGTTCATGTCATCCACGGTGGCGATGTTCTCCCGGATCACCCGCTCCAGCTCTTCGGGGGTTTTTTTCTTTTTGATCAGCGCCACCTGGCCCCGGGTCTTGATGACCGCCAGAGGGGTTTTCAGTTCGTGGGCCGTCCCGACGAAGAGCTCTTTCTTGTAGAGCAGGAAGCTCTTGATCCTTGCCACCAGCTGGTTGATGGAGCGTCCCAGCGGACGAAACTCCAGGGGGATCTGCTCCAGAGCGACGGGTTCGAGGATATTCTCGTTCATCTTCTCCAGTTTCTGGGAGAAGAAGCGGATCGGGGAGAGGAGCATTTTGGAGAGGAAGAAGGCGTAGAGGATGATCAGCCCCATGGCCAGGACGTTGAGCAGGACGATGGAGCGGAAGACCTGATGCTGCAGGCGCTTCTGCTGGGTGATATCGGCGGTGAGGATCAGGTAGCGCTGCTGCCGGAAGTTGTAGGGGAAGAAGGCCTGGAGATAGGTGTGCCTGTCCCGGACGATCTGCTGAAAGTGTCTCGGGCGGTAGGCCGCTTCCGGGGCCCGGGCGATCCGGGCGTTGATCTTGAGGGTCTTGCGCAGCAGCGTCCGCTGCTTCTTCAGGGCTTCCTCCAGATTGTCATATTTGGCGAAGAGGTAGTTGGCCTGCTTGATCAGGGAGGCCTTGAGGCTCGTCTCCACACTGTGATTGATGTAGGCGTAGAGGATCAGGGAAAAGAGGGTCAGCAGCACCGCCATGGAGGCGGTGAGCTTGATGAGGAAGTTGAGTCTCAGGCTTTTTGAGGAAAGCAAAAGCGGTAACCCCGCCGGCGAACGGTTTCGATGGTGACGATCCCCAGGGGTTTGTCCATCTTCTGGCGGATCTGATTGATGGCGACTTCGATGACGTTGGGGGTGACCAGCTCGGGCTCCTCCCAGATGGCGTCGAGAAGCTGCTCTTTGGAGACGATCTGGTCCTTGTGCATCGCCAGGTGGGTCAGGACCTCGAAGGGCTTGCCTTTGAGCTCGATGGTCTCACCCTTGTAGATGATCTTCTCCTCTTCGGGATTGATGACGAGATCCTCGATCTCGATGATGTTGCTGCCGCCGAAGCGGAGTTTGGCTTCGATCCGCATCAGGAGAATGTCGAAATCGAAGGGTTTTTTGATGTAGTCGTCGGCGCCGGCGCGCAGCGCTTCGATCTCGCTCTCCTTGTCGTCCCGGGCGGAGAGGACGATGACGGCGGTCTTGGGGCGTTTCTCCTTGATCTCGGGGATCAGATCGATGCCGTTGCCGTCGGGGAGCATCCAGTCCAGCAGAACCAGGTCGTAGTTGCGGATGTCCAGGTAGTAGCGGCCGTCGGCAAGGCTTTCGGCGATATCGTTCTGATAGCCGTACTCCTTGAGCCCCTCGGAGAGCGTTTTGCTCAGCGTCACTTCATCTTCGATGATAAGAATGCGCATCGATTCAGCCTTTGTTCAGTTTAAGATTTTTTTAATTATAACACAAATATATCACAAAATCTTCCCGCGGCTCCGATTTCATCCTCAATTCATCTCCACCCTCTATCCTGCCGAAAGAATCCCGAACCCGGGACCATTGACAGGAGAGTGACCGATGTTCATCCATGCCTTCAAGTCGCTTCGGGCCAATCCGATGCGTACCCTGCTGGTCTTCGGCAGTCTGACGGTTTCCGTTACTGCCGTTTTCCTCATCAACGCCATTGCCCACGGTATCGTCTCCTCCTACAGCACGATCCTCCGCAGTGACGGGGATCTGATCGTGACCCAGGCGAAGATCTCGGATACCTTTTTCAGTGATGTCGATACCGCGCTGATCCCGAAGATCCGGAAGATCCCGGGTGTGGAAAAGGTCACGGCCATGATCGTGGGGGCCAGTCCGGTGGAGCGTCTCCCCATCGTGGCGGTCTACGGTCTCTCCCCGGAGCGTATGGAACGATACCGGCTGCTGAGGGGCCACTACCCCGGCCCGGGGGAGGTGATGGTCGGTCGGAGCATCGCCGGCAGGCTGCCGATGCCGGCCCTCTCTATCGGTGACCGGCGCTTTCGGATCGCAGGGGTGTTCGGTTCCGACACCGGGTTCGAAAGCGGAGGGGTGGTCCTGACCCTGAAAGATGCGGGAACGCTCTTCCATAAAAAGGCCTCCATGCTCTTTGTGGATCTCGACGGCCGGGTACCGGCAGAGAAAGTGATCGCAGCCGTGGCGGCGCTCTCTCCCAAGATCGAAGTCAAAAGTACCGAGAGCTTCGTCAAGAACTACCATCAGTTCCGCATCATCGAAACCTCCGCCGACGTGATCAGCCTCATCGCGCTCCTGATGGGTCTGATCTCCATCGCCTCCATCATGAGCGTGACGATGCTGGAACGCAAATACGAATTCGGCATTCTCCGGGCGTTGGGATACGGACGAGGCGTGATCGTGGGACGGATCCTTCTCGAGACGCTCTGGATCGGGGTCGCGGCTTATCTGACGGCCCTGGCAGCCGCTCTGGGGATCCTCTGGATCCTGCGTCGTCTGCCGGCACTTCAGGGATATGTGGACGGGATCATCACCCTTCCCATGGCGGTGGAGGTGGGGCTCGCGGCCCTGGGGATAACGGTGCTGGGGGCGATCCTCCCGGCCTGGAAGAGTTCGGGGATCGATCCCATGGAACTGATCACACGGGGGAGTCGGGCATGATCGTCGCCGTGGACCTGGTGCATTTCTACGGGCAGGAACGGGTGATCGACGGGATCAGTCTGCAGATCGCTCCGGGGGAGTTCGTGGCCCTGACGGGAGAGAGCGGCAGCGGAAAGTCGACCCTTCTGTCGATTCTTTCGACCCTCCTGCATCCCGATTCCGGGCATATTTTCATCGATGGACAATCGATGGAGACCCTGAAGGACCCCAACCGGTTTCGCCGGGAATACATAGGGTTTGTGTTTCAGTTCCATTATCTGATCCCCTACCTGAATATCCGGGAAAATGTCGCGCTTGCCGCCCCGAAACGGTCCGGAGAGGAGATTATGGAACTCCTGGAACGGCTGGGGATCGGAGCGATCGCCCACAAGATGGCCGATGAGGTCTCGGGAGGACAGCGGCAGCGGGCGGCGATCGCCCGGGCCGTGGCCAACGGACCGAGGATCCTCTTCGCTGACGAACCCACGGGCAATCTGGACTCGAAAAACTCCGAGAAGGTCTTCGATCTCTTCCGCAAGATCGCCGATGAGGGAACGACCCTGGTGGTGGCGACCCATGACCGGCGCCTGGCGGAGCGGGCCGACCGGATCATCGAAATCAAGGATGGCCGTCTTGTCTAGGTACCTCTCGATCCATCTGCCGATCAATATGGCCATTCTCGCGCTTTCGGTGGCGGTGGGACTCCTTGTCTCCGTCGAGCTGCTGGGCGTGATTCCCGATTCGCAGATCCTGCAGCCGCTGCGCCTGCGTTCGGTGCATATCTCGCTGATGCTCTACGGCGCGATCCCCCTGCTGCTCTCTTTTCTGCCCTTTTTGCTGATCGAGAAGGAGACCGGTCGGCTTCCTTCCCGGATGTTGCATTATCTGAACCTCTATGCTTTGAGCTGGTATCTCTTTTTGATCCTGATGGTTCTGACGCTGCTGCTGGGGGATCGCCGGGGGCTGCCCTTCTACGATTTCGACTATCGGCTCAATTTCCTCCTGGCCCTGGCGGGTGTTTTCTATATCGTTGCGCTTTTCAAAGCGGTGCGGCGTTATGAGAGGCTGCCTCTCTGGGTACGGGTCTCGCTGGGGGTGACCCTGTTGGCTCCGGTGGCGCTGCTGCTCCTAATGAACCCGGTCAACGGGCCGGTCACCCAGACGCTCAAAGGGCCCCACGGCGACAATACTCTGGGGATGAGTTTCGCCCTGCTGCCGATCTATTATCTGGCCTTCAAACTCCTCTCCCGAGCGCCCTTTCGGGCACGTGGGACGATCTTCTGGATCCTGCCGCTGGGCGGCTATCTGTTGACACTGCTCTGGCGCTTCTTCGTAGGGCCTTTGAGCTACGAGGGAGAGTGGGCGGCCCAATGGCTGACGCTACTGTACATTCCGCTGCTCTGGCGCTGGTGGCGGGATGCCGATCTGAGCCTCGCGGCCCGCCGGGTTCTGGGAATCTCCGTGGCGGCGTTTCTTTTTGTGGATCTGGAGGGGAACCTCCTTTTCATCCCCCAGCTTCACTGGCTTTTCCACCGCAACGATCTGGTAGTGGGCCATGCCCACCTGGCCATGGGATTGGGGGTAGGGTTTCTGGCGCTTTCACTCTATGCGGAGCGGATTGTCCGCCGGGCCACGCTGCTTTTTGTGTGGCTCTTCGCAGCCGGGATGGCGGCCATGGCACTGGCCCTGAGCCTGGCGGGGGTCACCGAGGCGGGATGGAAGGTCGGTGAGGTGATGCTCTACTGGAAGCTCCGGACACTTTTTGGCGGGGTGGTGCTGCTGGCCTTCCTCCTCTGGATTCCCCGGCAGATCCCCGAGAGCTGGCGAGGCTTGGAGTGGTACAACCTGCTGGGATTTCTCGGAGACGGGGTGGGGGCCGTGGTCCTTGTTTTTTCCGGGGAGTGGCTCTATCGGCAGATGGGGTGGCCTTTTGAGCTGCAGGACCACTGGGTGATCTTCGCCTTCATGGCGGGGACAGCCGCCATGCACTTTCTGGCCCTTCGCTTTCGCGGTTCTTCCCAGGTTTTGACGCTGGGTACTGCCCTGATCCGATTTTTCACCGGGTCCGCTTTTGCCGGTCTGGCGGTGGCAGGTGTGCTGGGGATCGAAGGGTGGGGCGTCGCAGCCTACGATCTGGGTTACGCCTATCTCTATTTTCTCTTTCTCCACTCCGGTGTGAAGGAACCGGCAGAGAGTCCGGAGGGATCTTTGACCACCGACATATTCACAGGGAAGGATTCAGAAAGGATCGAACCATGAACGCATTTGCATTGACATTGCTGGTGGCAGCCCAGTTTCTCTATTATCTGCTGATTGCCCAGACAGGGATCGTGGAGTATTTCCATTCGGATCTCTCCCGTATCTTCTGGCTGCCTCTGGGCGGGGTCGTGGGAACCGTGCTGAGTTCCAGACTCCCCGGCAGCGAACGGAAGCGCCTGACCGGACTGCTGATTCTGCAGGGGCTGATCACGCTGCAGTATCCCGCTCTCTCTCCCACGCTCCTGTGGCTTTTGGGGATCGTCATGGGGGCCAGCGCTCCTCTGATGGTTCGGCTGTTGCGTGAAGGGGGAGCGCCGGTCATGGGAGGCGCTCTGGGACTCTCCTATCTGGTCGGGACACTGCTTTTTACCAGTCCGGCGGCCTGGCGGGGACCGCTGGGGATCGGACTGACCCTTCTGGCGCTACTGCTGCTTCCCTGGGCAAAGGGGAGACGAAACCTTTCCGCCTTGCCGCCTCTGGGTGCCGTATCGATCGCGACGATGGCACTTTGGGCTTTCTTCGATTCGGCACTTTTCGAAACGCTTTCCCGTGACGCTTCGCTCTCCATCTGGCGGGACGGATACAGTCTCGAGATCGCCACATTCCATCTCGCGGGGGTTTTGCTGGCTCTTTGGTTTCCCCTGGAGTGGCGACGTTCCCGGCAGTTCGTCGCTCTGCTTTTTTCGGCGGCCTATCTGAGCTATCTCCTGGCGTTGCCCCTGGTGCTGGCAGCGGTCTATCCGGTGGTGATCTCCTACTACAACGTGGTGATCCTGCGCCGTTTGTCCCGGGAGCGGGAACTCTCCCGCATCGCTGCGGCGATGCTGGCCATCGGCTGGGGAGCTGCGGGAGCCGGCCTGGGAGCGGCACTGACAGGCGGGACGATTTTTGTCGCGATCGTTGTGCTGCTCTACGGTATCGGACACCTGCTTCGTGTTTCACGTTCATTTCATCTTCAACGTGCAGAATCACTTAAGTGAAGATTTTCGAACAGATCAGCTTGGGACGTGAGGCGGCTTGCTGCCGTGCTTGCGACTTTCACAATCAAATAGGAGTCTTCTGATGAAAAAACTGACCGTGACACTCTTGCTGGGTTTTGCGACCCTGCTTTCGGCCGCTTCGCTGCATCTGCAAAAAGGGTATATCAAAGCCCATACCCAGGTACTGGGGGATTCCACCATCGACCCTGCCACGGGGCGGGTCCATGCCGCCCTGAAGTTCAACGGGGACCCCACGACTCTGCGCGGCAGCGTCTGGATCCTGGCCAGGGATCTTCGCTCCGACAACAAAGAGCGCGATCAGCATATGTACGAAGTGCTGGAGGTCAAAAAATATCCCAGGATCCGCTTCCGGATCGATCGGGTCCGGCGTCAGGGTTCCGGATATCTGATCGAGGGGACCCTGAACCTGCACGGCAGAAGCCATGCGGTAAAGGTCCCGGCGAAGATCACCGGCAAAGGATCGAAACTGGAGCTGACCGCCCGTTTCCGGATCCTCATGAGCGATTACGGGATCCAGCCTCCCAAACTTCTTTTTCTGACGGTTCGGGACGCCGTGGATCTCACCGTCTATCTCCGGACGAAGTGACCGGATCTCCGTGTTACGTGTTCCTGTCGAACGAATCGAGATCGTTACCGAGACCTCTGATCTCAAGGGCTTGCGGATTCTCCACCTGAGCGATCTGCACCTCTCCGCCCGCCACTGCGAAGGTGACCTGGAGCGGCTGGTGGAACGCATCAATGGGACGAACCCGGATCTTGTGGCGATCACCGGTGATCTGATCGATACGACGGTGGGCCGGGTCCGTTCGCTGATCCCCCTCCTGGGAGCGATCGAGGCTCCCACTTTTTTCGTCAGCGGGAATCACGATCAGGTCTACGGCTACCGCGCACTGGTCGTGCTGCTGGAAGAGGCGGGGATCACGGTGCTGGACTCCCGGCGGCAGCGCCTGCGTCTGCGGAACAGGGAGATCGAAGTGGCGGGATTGCCGGATCGTTTCGCCCCCTTTTTCGGCCGACGGCGGAGTTTCGGACATCTGGGTCCCGAAAGCAGGAGAGAGGTACCGCTGATCTTTCTTGCCCATCAACCCAAAGATTACGGCCACGCGCTGAGGGCCGGCAGTGATCTCTTTCTCTGCGGCCATACCCATGGGGGGCAGATCTGGCCTTTTCACTGGCTGGTCCGGCTGAGCCAACCCTTTCTCGAGGGATTGCACCAAGTGGAGGGGATGGAGGTCTTTGTCAGCCGGGGGGTAGGGACCTGGGGGATCCATCGGC
>JALWZI010000065.1 GCA_027002755.1 Campylobacteraceae bacterium
GGTGAAGACCATATCCCTTACGCCCTCGATATAGGCAGGGATGTCCACATGGGAGGGGCACATATCGATACAGGGAGCCGTTACCTTGGCGATGTAGTTAAGATCGTCGCGGCCATAGTGGACCGAGGGCTTCTGCTCGGCGATACAGGTATCGAACTGCTCCTTGTAGTGCTCCATCAGATCGAGGATCGGTTTGGGAACGGTCCGGCCGATTTCGCACTTGGAGGTAAGCATCATGGTCTGCGAGACCTCCCGCAGATGCTCCACATCCTCGAAGCTGCCTTCACCCCGGGCGATCTTGTCCAGCAGGTCGTAGAGGATCCGCCCGCCCCAGCGTCCGGGAGCGCAGCGCCCGCAAGCCTCCGAGTACTCCTGATAGGTCGCGGCGTACTCTGTCGCCAGACGTACCGCATCGATCTCCTCGTCGAAGATCGCCACCCCGTCCCAGCCGATGAAGGCTTTCGACGGGGTGCCTTCGTCATAGTTCTCCGGCAGTTTGAAGGCGGACTCTTCCCACGCCTCGGGGGCTTTGCCACGGTTGTCGATCCGCTCGCCCCTCCAGGTGGAGAATACCACTTTCGCCATCAGTCACCCTTTCTTTTGACCACGATGGTCCAGTCCACTTCCGTGAACTTGAGGGAGTTCATCAGCTCGTGACCGTGCTCTTTGACCAGGTCGGCGCTCTTCTGAATCGGAGAGAAATCCCCGATCTCGAAGAGGAAGATCCCCACTTCCCTCGGTTTGAGGTCGGTCTCGATCAGTTCGATCATCCGGTCGTAGAAGTTGTCGTGAAGGTGTCGCAAATCGTATCGTTTCATACTCGTTCCTTTCTGGCCGTCTGATCTATCGGTCGACTTCACCGAAGACGATATTGGTGCTTCCGATGATGGTGACCACATCGGGGATATAGGTTCCCGGCAGAATATCCTGGAGAATCCCGGTGTGGAAAAAGCTGGGCGCCCGTGCTTTGAGGCGGTAGGCGTAGGGCTCGCCCTCGCTGCGGATCCAGAAGCCCAGCTCCCCTTTGGGCGACTCGGTAGGAGCGTAGACGGTCCCTTTGGGAGGCCGCATCCCCTGGGTCACCAGAACGAAATGCTGCATCAGCGCGTAGTTCTGGGTCATGATCTCCTCTTTGGGAGCGGAGATGTACTGGGGCGCATGGGCCATGAGCTGCGGCTCCGTCTTGGCATACATCCCGATGAGTTGTCGCAGGATCCGCACCGACTGCCGCATCTCCTCCATATAGAGGCGATAACGTCCGTAACTGTCGCAACGGTCGGTAACGGGGATATCGAAATCGAGCTCGCCGTAGAGCTCGTAGGGCTCCTCTTTGCGGACATCGTACTCAATCCCCGAGCCCCGGAGCATGATGCCGGTACATCCCCACTCCAGCGCCTGCTCGGGGGTGACGATCCCCACATCCTCCAGACGCATCTTCCAGATCCGGTTCTCGGTGAGCAGATCTTCGTAGAGCTTGATCTGTTCAGGGAGTCGGTCGATGAAGTCGGTCAGCTGGGTCAACCAGCCCTCCGGCAGATCCAGCGGTACGCCGCCGATACGGACCGCCGAGTGGGTCAGGCGCGCTCCGCAGTAGTCTTCCATCAGGTCCATGGCGAACTCCCGCTCCCGGAAGGCGTAGAGGAAGATCGACATCGCTCCAACATCCAGGGCATGGGTCGCCAGGAAAAAGAGGTGGGAGATGATCCGGTTGAGCTCCAGGAGCATGGTGCGGATCACCTGGGCCCTGCGGGGGACCTCCAGCCCGATGAGCCGCTCCACCGCCAGGGCGAAAGCGTAGTTGTTGGAGGTAGAAGCGATATAGTCCATCCGGTCGGTGGTGGGGAGGAACTCGTTGTAGATCATGTTTTCCGCCATCTTCTCGATCCCACGGTGGAGATAGCCGATGTCGGGATAGGCCTTGACCACCTGCTCGCCGTCGAGCTCCAGGATCAGCCGCAACTGACCGTGGGCCGAGGGGTGCTGGGGACCGAAGTTGATCACCATGGTGTTGTCGTCACGCTCGAAATTGAGGTTTTCGAAGAAGGGTCTGAGTTTATTGGGCTGCTGCTGCATGACGGCTCCTACTTTCTTTTATCCAGGACTTTGTGGGGACCTTTGTTGTAGTCCACCAGAAAATCGCTGCTGTATTCGATGGGAGTTTCGGTCTCGTCCACCAGTTCGGGATCGGCGCCGAAGGGGACTTCATGGCCGATCCGGGCGAAGCGCTGGGTGTCGTAGCGGTCGATCCGGGCAGGATCACGCAGCTCGGGTCCGATGATGTCGCGATACTCCTTGCCGAAGATCTTGTCCACCTCGTACCAGCTGGCGAACTCGTCCCCCTCCAGGGGATAGGTCTTGCGCAGGGGATGGCCTTCCCAGTCGTCGGGCATGATAATCCGCTTGAGGTAGGGGTGGTTGTTGACGACGATCCCGAACATATCGTACATCTCCCGCTCGGCAAACTTGGCCATGGCATAGAGGGGCACGATGCTTTCGATGGCCTGGTTCTCTTTGATCCGGGTCAGGAAGCGGACCCGTTTGGCCTCGTCGAGATTGAGCATCTGGTAGAAGATCTCGAACTCTCCGTCCTGGGCCAGGTAGTCCACGGCGCTGAGTTCGGAGCACATGGCGTAGCCGCACTCCTCCTTGAGGGTCCGCAGGGCGTCGATGTTCTGCTCGGGACGGATGTGGATCACCAGCTGACCGATCTCGATATAGGCGTCGAGTACCTCAACGGCTCCTTTGATCTTCTCCAGTACCGCTGCGAAATGGGCATCCTCTTCTACCGGCAGACGGGGAACCTGGGGCGCGACCCAGAAGCGGTCGGTATATTTGGCTTTGGCCTGGACGTTGTCTTTGGGGGTATATTTTCTCATCAGACAAACCTCTGCAGTTTTCGTTTTTTCATGTCGGCCGATTCACGGCGGATCTTCTTCTGCAGCATCATCATGGCGTACTGCAGCGTTTCAGGGCGGGGGGCACAGCCGGGGAGGTAGATATCCACCGGAATGATCCGGTCGACCCCCTGAACGGTGGCGTAGGTGTTGAACATCCCTCCGGTGTTGGCACAGGAGCCCATGGAGATGACCCACTTGGGTTCGGCCATCTGGTCATAAAGGCGTCGGGCGAACTCGGCGTGCTTTTTGGAGAGGGTCCCGGCCAGGATCATCACATCCGCCTGACGGGGAGAGGCCCGGAAGATCACCCCCATCCGGTCGAAGTCGAAACGGCTCGCCCCGGAGGCCATCATCTCGATGGCGCAGCAGGCCAGTCCGTAGGTCAGGGGCCAGAGTGAGTTGGAGCGTCCCCAGTTGAGCAGTTTGTCCACCGTGGTCAGTGCCACGGGCAGGCCTCCCGAGGAGGCGTAGTTTACTTGATGCTGTGCCATTCAAGTGCTCCTTTCTTCCATGCATAGATAAATCCGATCGCCAACAGCAGGATAAAGAGGATCATTTCCGCGAACCCAAACCATCCCAGGAGTTTGAAGTCGATGGCCCAGGGGAACATGAAGATGATCTCCACGTCGAAGAGGATAAACAGCAGCGCGATCAGATAGAACTGCGCCGAGATCCGGTTGGGCTGTTTGTTGGGCTCCGGGCCGCACTCGTAGATGGAGAGCTTGAGCTTTTCCGTATCGAGGCGGGCCAGTTTCCGGCTGACGAAGCGCGCCAGAAAGAGCGTCGCCGGAAAGGCCACCACCGTGATCAAGAAGAGAACGAAGACACCGAAATAGGGATGATCGGTCACCAGATGTGTCATGGTCTTACCCTTTTGTTGAGAATGCTGTGCACAATGTGCCACATCTTAACAGAAAGTTATTTAAAGGGGTTTGGCCGCTCGGAGCGCACTGCAAAAAGCTCTGCGGGGTGTAACGATGGGAAACAGGGGGTGTTCGATTGAGAATTATATTTCCGGTTTCAATACTCGATTCTGAGCTATACTTGTTCCTATGAATATCAAGCGCTTTTTCATCGCTCCCATTCGGGGGTACCAATATATCTCCCGGATGCTGCCCGCCAGCTGCCGCTACTATCCCACCTGCAGCGAATACGCCAAATGGCAGTTCGAATTCAACCGTCCCGATCGGGCTTTCGCGGCAACGGCGCTGCGGATCCTGCGCTGCAATCAGCTCTTTCCGGGAGGGATCGACTATCCCAGGGTCCACTGGCAGCCGCCCAGCCCGGCACGGGTGGCCAATCCTCTCTCTCCCCCCGGCCGGAATCTCGCCCCTCTCCCCAGGACTAATCCCTCTGATAGGGAAATCGACATACAATATTGGATCGTCCCTCTCGGTACAGGGGAACACCTCATTCTAAAGGCCTTCGATGACTGAGATCATCCTCCATGAACCTCTCGACATGCACCTCCACCTGCGCGACGGAGCCATGCTTCGCATCGTCGCACCGCTCAGCGCCCACAGCTTCAGCGGCGCATTGATCATGCCCAACCTGGTCCCCCCCGTCACCGATGCAGAGTCGATGCGCGCCTACCGGAAGCGGATCCTGGCGGCGATCGGTGACGAGACTTTCGAGCCCTACATGACCCTCTTTTTCAAGCCGGAGTACGATCTCGATTTTCTCGCCCCTATGGCCGAAGAGCTCACCGCCGTCAAACTCTATCCCGCCGGTATCACCACCAACAGCGAAGGTGGTGTCAGCGGTTTCGATATCGAGGAGCTTCGCCCGGCGCTAGGTGCCCTGAGCGAACTGGGGATCCCGCTGTGCATCCATGGGGAGACCGGCGGTTTCGTCATGGACAGGGAGAAGGAGTTCGTCCCTATCTACGAGGCACTGGCCGATGCCTTTCCCGACCTGACCATCATCATGGAGCATATCACCACTGCCGAGAGCGTCGCGGCCCTGGATCGCCACCCCAATCTTTACGCCACGATCACTCTGCATCACCTGCTGATCACCCTGGACGACGTAGCCGGAGGGATGCTCCAACCCCACCTCTTCTGCAAGCCCATCGCCAAACGTCCCGAGGATCGGGAGGCACTGCTGCAGGCAGCTTTGGACGCCCATCCCAAAGTAATGTTCGGTTCCGACAGTGCCCCACACCCGCAACACGCCAAAGAGTGTCCCGGATGTGCCGCCGGGGTCTTCACCGCCCCCATCGCACTGCCGGCTCTGGCGGAGCTTTTTGCCCGACACGGCAAACTGGAGAATCTCCAACACTTCGTCAGCAGCAACGCGCAGCGGATCTATGGCCTCAATCCTCCGAAAAAAAAGGTGCGACTGACCGATACTCCCATGCGGGTCCCTGAAAAGTACGGAGAGGTGGTCCCCATGTTCGCTGGAGAAGAGATCGGATGGAGTATCGACGCTGTCAGCGTCAAGTGAAAAAGTGAAGGGTGAAGAGTGAAGGATGAGAAATAAGTCATGGAAAAGTTAAGTGAATTCGAGAAAGGCCATCAGTATTTCCGTACGGTCAAATTCAAACAGAACGAAGAGCGTTTCAAAAAGCTGGTAGAGGAGGGGCAGAATCCCCGAGCCCTCTTCATCGGCTGCAGTGACAGCCGGGTCATGCCGGCGATGATCACCGGCAGCGGTCCGGGGGATCTTTTCATCGTCCGGAATATCGGCAACTTCGTCCCCCCCTTCTCTCCCGACAATGATTACCACGCCACCGCTGCCGCTATAGAATACGCTGTAGGCCATCTTGAAGTAAGCGACATCATCGTCTGCGGACACTCCGACTGCGGAGCGATCAAGGCCTGCTTCGAGGAGCACCAGGCGAGCGAAGAGAACATCCATACGATCAAGTGGCTCCAACTGGGCGAACCCGCCCGGGACATGGCCCGCCGGGGACTCTCCGAGGAGACCCTGGAGGCTCAGCGGGATTTCGCCGAAAAGGCTTCGGTAGTCTTCCAGCTGGAGAACCTCCTGAGTTATCCTGCAGTCCGCCGCCGCGTCGATGCGGGCAAGCTTTTTCTCCACGGCTGGCACTATAACCTGGCGACAGGGGAGATCCTCTACTTCGACGAAACCGTATTGGAATTCAAACCGCTGGGAGCCCAATCATGATCTACGACCGGATCGACGAGACCATCGGACGGACCCCTCTGCTCCGGCTGGATTATCTGGGGGCCGACGCGACCGTGCTGGCCAAAGCGGAGTATTTCAACCCCGGCTCCTCGGTCAAGGATCGGATCGCCAAAGCGATGATCGAAGGAGCCCTGGACCGGGGCGAGATCGACAGCGAGACCGTCATCATCGAGCCCACCAGCGGCAATACCGGTATCGGCCTGGCCCTGATCTGCGCCGTGCGGGGGCTGCGGCTGATCCTGACTATGCCCGAATCCATGAGCCTGGAGCGGCGTAAACTCCTGGCCCACTTGGGTGCCGAACTGATCCTCACTCCGGCCAAGGAGGGGATGCAGGGAGCCATCGACGAAGCGACACGGCTGGCAGCAAGTTTCGACAAGGCCTGGATCCCCAACCAGTTCGCCAATCCCGACAATCCTGCCGCCCACGAAGCGACCACCGCTCGGGAAATCCTGGAGGCCACCGGCGGCAAGGTTGACATCTTTGTCGCCGGGGTGGGCACCGGCGGGACGCTCAGCGGCAACGGGCGTCTCCTCAAGGCCCATAACCCCGATCTGAAGGTCGTCGCCGTCGAACCGGAAAACTCCCCCGCCATCAGCCAAGGTACCGCCGGCCCCCACAAGATCCAAGGGATCGGTGCGGGGTTCATCCCCGACAACCTGAATGTCAATCTCATTGACGAAGTCTTGACGATCCCCGACGAGGAAGCCTTCGCCTTCGCCAGAGAGGCCGCCCGCAAAGCGGGGCTGTTGGTGGGCATCTCTTCCGGCGCCAACCTCGCCGCCGCCTACCGCCTCGCAGGGCACCCCGAAAATGCCGGCAAGACCATCGTCACGATCCTGCCCGATACGGCGGAGCGGTATCTGTCGACAGAGTTGTTTGAGTGAGAGTGAGAGTGGGTAGTGGGTAGTGGGTAGTGGGTAGTGGGTAGTGGGTAGTGGGTAGTGGGTAGTGGGTAGTTTAAATTACCTGACAATCTTTGTCAAGCCTTCTAATCCAAAATCCAAAATCCTCCATTTTCAATTCTCCATCCCCTTCGCTCTCTCTTTCCGTGACGACTTCGAAAAGCGGATCAACTCGTCCGTCGTCTTCACATACTCAGGGATATTCTCAAAGGATTTCAGAAGCACTTTCGAGGTAGCCAGGGCGTCACCGTAGGCCCGGTGGTGGGCCTGCATCCCCAGGTTCAGGGCTTCGTTGAGATAGGCCAGGCCGTAACGTTCGCTCTCGAAGGTCCGGCGGGCCAGGTCGATGGTGCAGAGTACCGGATTGCCGATCTGCCCCAGGCCGAAACGCTGAAAGGAAGCGTTGAGAAACGAGTAGTCGAATCCGGCGTTGTGGGCCACGAAGACCGCATCCTCCATAAAGCCCCGCAACATCGTCAGGGCCTCTCTTCGGGAGGGGGCTTCCCGGAGATCTTCGGGTTCGATGCCTGTGAGTTTGACGATATGGTCAGGAAGGTAGGCGCAGGCGACGAAGGTCTCCAGACGATCGACGATCTCCCCCTCCCGCATCTTCACCGCCCCGATCTCGATCACCTGGGAGTAGCCCGGTTTGGAGCCGTTGGTCTCGATATCGACGATGCAGTACTCCTGTTCCTGCCAGGGGGTGAACATGGTTTTGAGCCGGTAGCCGGTGAGGGTCTC
>JALWZI010000066.1 GCA_027002755.1 Campylobacteraceae bacterium
GCCGAGGGGCCTCTGGAGCACTGGCACGGGGTCGGCCCCTTCGATATCGAAACGGGAGAGCCGCTTAAAAAGGGTACCGGACCCAAGAGTGCGACGAAGATTTTCAGCGAAACGTTGATGGAGCTGGCGGATCAGGATAGCAGGATCGTCGGGGTCACCGCCGCGATGCCGGGGGGAACGGGGTTGGGACCGTTGATCGAGAAGTATCCCGACCGCTTCTGGGACGTGGCCATTGCCGAACAGCACGCCGTCACGAGCATGGGACCGCTGGCCAAGGAGGGCTTCAAGCCCTTCTGCGCCATCTACTCCACTTTTCTGCAGCGCGGATACGATCAGGTGATCCACGATATCGCCCTCATGGACCTGGGGGTGACCTTCGCCATCGACCGGGCCGGGATCGTCGGGGAGGACGGGGAGACCCACCAGGGGGCCTTCGATATCTCCTATCTGCGCCCGATCCCCAACCTCACGCTGATGGCCCCCTACAATGAAACGAGCCTGCGAAAGGCGCTGCATTTCGCTGCCGACTATCCCCGGCCTCTGGCCCTGCGCTATCCCAGGGGTGCTTTCATGGCCCCGGACAGCGAGGTTCCCGACTATGAGTGGGGGCGGGCCCATCTACTCCGGGAAGGGGAGGAGGTTCTCTTTGTCGGCTATGGAAACGGCGTGGGTCGTGCCATGCTGACGGCGGAGTCTCTGGGGTCGGCGTGCCAGCCGGCGCTGCTGGATCTGCGCTTCGTCAAACCGCTGGATGAGCCGCTGCTTCGGGAACTGGCGAGCCGGTATAAAATATGGTTCGTCTTCAGCGACGGTGCCCGGATGGGGGGAGTGGCTTCGACCCTGGAGGAGTTCTTTGAAAACGAGGAGAAGAGGCCGGAACAGATCGTGAGTTTTGAGTATGACGATGCCTTTATTCCCCACGGAAAGACGGAAGTGGTCGAGGAACATCTGGGGCTGCGGCCCGAGCAACTGGCTGAGCGGGTCCGGACTATTCTGGAGGGGATCCGTTAGGCGCCTCTCTCCCGGTCCGGCTTGGATTTGACGAAGGGTTTTTTGTAAACTCTTCTTCAAGTTCAACGCCAATGAACTACACTATCACACACAGATGCAAGGAAGAAAAGTATGGCCAAAGAGTACATTTTTACCAGTGAATCGGTCACCGAAGGGCATCCCGACAAGATGGCGGACCAGATCAGCGATGCGATCCTGGACTATATCATCGAACACGACAAAGGGGCGAGGGTTGCCTGTGAGACACTGTTGAGCAACGGCTACTGTGTTATCGCGGGTGAGCTCAAGACCCACACCTACGCTCCTATGCAGGATATCGCCAGAGAGGTGATCCGGGAGATCGGCTATACCGATGCCAGCTTCGGTTTCGACTACCGCAGCGCCGGGGTCCTCAACGGGATCGGCGAGCAGAGCCCCGACATCAATCAGGGAGTCGACCAGGCCTCCGGTGAGACCGGAGCGGGGGATCAGGGGCTGATGTTCGGTTATGCCTGTCGGGAGACCGAGGAGCTGATGCCCCTGCCCATCTCCCTGGCCCACAAGATTACAGCGCGATTGGCCCAAGTCCGTAAAGACGGGACGCTTCCCTATCTGCGCCCCGACGGCAAGGCCCAGGTGAGTGTCCGTTATCGTGACGGCAAGCCGGTGGAGGTGACCACCGTGGTCGTCTCGACCCAGCATGCACCGGAGGTGGAGCAGAAGCAGCTGCATCGGGATGTACTGGAGGAGGTGATCCACGCCGTGATCCCCAAGGAGCTGATCGCCGAGGATATCGTCTACCACATCAATCCCACCGGCCGCTTCGTCATCGGAGGTCCCCAGGGGGATGCCGGACTGACAGGCCGGAAGATCATCGTCGATACCTACGGCGGCAGCTGTCCCCACGGCGGCGGAGCCTTCAGCGGGAAAGATCCTACGAAAGTGGACCGTTCGGCCGCCTATGCGGCCCGCTGGGTCGCCAAGAATCTGGTGGCCGCCGGGGTGGCGGACCGGGTGACGATCCAGATCGCCTACGCCATCGGCGTGGTGGAGCCGGTTTCGATCATGGTGGAGACTCACGGGACAGGCAAGGTGGAGGAGTCGAAGCTCGAAAGCTGTGTTCGGGATGTTTTCGATCTGCGTCCGGCGGGGATCATCAAGAGTCTCGATCTGCTGCGTCCTATCTATCGTAAAACGGCCGCCTACGGCCATTTCGGCCGGGAGCTTCCCGAATTTACCTGGGAACGGA
>JALWZI010000067.1 GCA_027002755.1 Campylobacteraceae bacterium
CGCTCCTTCTTCCAGAAGACTCATAGGCTTATGTAGATACAAAGCGATGTCGATATCACTCATGGGGTGTGTCGAACCCTCTGCCGTGGAACCAAAGAGTAGAGCAAAGTCTATGCGTTTTTCTTGCGTCAGTACCTCAGTGATCTTCTCTTCACCCATTCATCAATCCTTTTGAAAGATTGTAACATACCAATACACCAATAACTAATAACAAGATCTTATATCATAGATCACCCGTGCCAGATAGAGACCCTCGGGGGGTGCCAGGCGGGTGGTGTGGCGGGTTTGGAGCTCCAGCTGTTCTCTCAGCTGATCGAGGCTGAGTTCACCGTTGGCGATGGCGGCGGCGGCGTGGACCATCATCCGCACCTGGGCTCGGAGGAAGCCGTCGGCGTGGAAGTAGATATAGCCGTAGGGGCCGCGTGAGAGGGCGTAGGCGCGGGTGATCGTGCGGACATTGTGGGCGGTTTGGGAACCGGTCTTGAGGAAGTAGCCGAAATCGTGGCGCCCGACGAAACACTCCAGTGCCCGGGCCAGCAGCTCCCAATCACCGATAGCGAGCCGGGCGACGTAGCGGCGTTCGAAGATCGAAGGCTCAGGGCGGAAAATATAACGATAGATCCGTTCTTTGGCGTCGTAGCGGGCGTGAAAGTCGTTTTTGACCGGGGTGAGGTGTTTGATGCGGATGGCGTCGAAACGGTTGTTGAGGTGGGTCTGGAGCTTGCGTAGGGGCTGGAGGGCCCAGTGCTCCGGCAGATCGAAATGGACCACCTGACCTGTGGCATGGACCCCGGCGTCGGTGCGGCCGCTGCCGATGACCTGGCTTTCGATCCCCAGAGAGTGCAGGGCACGCTCCAGCGCTCCCTGGACCGTACGGGGGGTGCGGGTCTGGCGCTGGAAACCCTCGAAGGCGGAGCCGTCATAGGCGATGACCGCTTTGATACGCTGCATGACCGTCAGAAGTGCCTCAGGATCTTTTTGCGTATCAGTAGGATGCTGGCGGCGCCCAGGAGGATGGAAGCCGCGGCAAAGAGCGGGATGCTGCCGGTTTTTTGCAGGATCGCCGCGGGAATGTAGATGGCCAGAGCGACGACGAAGATCACCGCGATGGAGAGACTGCGCTGATAGCGGGGGTTGTAGAAGGTCATGGCAGCGATGATCCCAAAGGCCAGCAGCGGAGAGAGGGAGACGAAGATCAGGTAGAGGAGTTTACCCCGGCGTCCCCGGTCGTGTCGGGCCTTGCTCCAGTACTCCTGGCTGGTGACGATTGTGCCGTAGACGTTGCGGGGATACTGATAGATATCGAGCTCTTTGTAGCGGAGGGTCTCGATCTTCTCCGGATCGGAGGTCTCGCCGATGCCGTGGCGCAACGTGAGGGAGAAACGTTTGCCGTCGTTGCGGACCTTTCCCTCCCGGGCGATGAAGAGCTGGTATTTCCCCTCCTGACCGCGGTTGAAAAGGACCATGTTCCTGTAGGTCTCGTTGCTGTCCTTGCTCTCGACGAAGACATGGTAGTCGCCAAAACTCTGGCTCAGCTTGTTGGGGGCGATCTTGAGGGTCGCTTCGGCGATCTTCTGCTTCTTGAACTGGGAGAGCTTCTGTTTCATCTGGGGATAGAGCATGACCGAAAGGACCAGAAGCAGGGCGGTGAAGAGCACGAGCGTCGGCAGCATGAAGCGCAGGATCCGTCCGGGGGTGTGGCCCAGGGAGAAGAGGGCGATGAACTCGTTCTCTTCGGAGAGGCGGGTGAAAGTGTTGGCCAGGGCGGCGATGAGAGAGAGGGGGATCGTGTAGAAAAAGATCTCAGGCAGCATGTAGCCGAAGAGCTGGATCAGTTCGCCGGCACTGAGATTGACCTTGGAGGAGAGGATCGAAAGCTGGATGACGAAGATCAGTGAGACCACCAGAAGAAAAGGGAGAAAGACCAGCAGATAGGTCTTGGCGAAGGTCCAGAGGATGTAGCGACGCGTTCTACCCATAGATCAGACGCTCCAGCAGGTGATAGATCGGTCGATCCAAGAGATAGAGGATCAGAGTCCCCAGGGCCAGAAAGGGGACGAAGGGGATGATGGTGTCCCGGGCCAGCAGCGAGGGGACGATGGCCAGGATTGCCGAGAGGAAGAGCGCGATGAAGAAGCCGACCAGCCCCAGCAGCGCCGCCATGGTCCCGGCCACGATCACGTCGGCGCCTCCCATAGCCTCTTTGCCTGTCGCTTTGCCGATGAGCCAGGCCAG
>JALWZI010000068.1 GCA_027002755.1 Campylobacteraceae bacterium
TCCCGGCAAAGCTCCGAAAACCGAAAAAGATGATCAGAAGATCGCCAAAGCCCATACCGGGAAAAACAAAGCGACCAAAACTTCCAAGAAGTCGGACAGATCCGCAAAAGGCGCTCCCGATCTTTACGAAGTGCAGTCCGGAGATACACTCTTCTCCATCGCGCGAAAGTACCATACCCCGCTCAAGGACCTGATGAGCCTCAACAAGATCGCACCGACCGATGTGATCCGTCCCGGACAAAAGCTCAAGATCCCCGGAGTCACCTATCGTGCCGCCGCCTCCAAAACCAAAACTGAAAAAGTGGCGAAAAAGAAGAGCCCCAAAGCTTCGAAACCGGTGATCTATACCGTCAAACACGGCGACTCTCTCTGGGCCATCGCCCACAAAAACAACGTCTCCATCACAACGATCCGCAAACTCAACAAGCTCAAACCGGGGCAACCCTTGCGCAGCGGCATGAAACTTGTCCTCAAAGCGGGCAAAAAACCTGAAACAACAACCCCCGCAGAAAAAAAGAAAAAAGCTCAGATCTACACCGTCAAAAAAGGCGACACGCTGTGGGGCATTGCCCGCCAACACAAAACCACCGTCGCCAAACTGCGTGAACTCAACAAAATGGACAAAAAGGCGGTGATCCATCGGGGGATGAAACTGACTGTCGGTTACACGGAGGTCTCCCAAACCCGTCTCGCCAAAAAGAGCAAAAAGAGTGCAAGCAAAGTCGCCTCCAGGAAGAGCGGGAAGAAAAAAACCCGAGTGGCTGCCCGCACCCGCAAAAGCAAAACACGCCAGAGCAAGGCCGACCGCCGTATCCACAACGCTTTGGCTGCCCTCAACGCCAAAGGGAGCAGCCGCGGTTCCCACGGAGGGGACTACAACGTCATCAAGATCGCCAAACGTTACCTGGGCCGCCGCTATGTCTGGGGCGCCGAAGGGCCCAGCAGCTTCGACTGTTCCGGCTTCACCCAGTACGTCATGCGCAAATCCAAAGGGGTCCGTATCCCGAGGGTCTCGCGGAAGCAGGCCTATTACGGCAAATATGTCAGCCGCCGCAATCTCAAGCCGGGAGACCTGATCTTCTTCGATACCTCCCGCCGCCGGAGAGGCTATGTCAACCATGTGGGGATCTACATCGGCAACAACAAGTTCATCCACGCCAGCTCCGCCCGTCACCGGGTGGTCATCACCAGCCTCAACCGCCCCTTCTACCGGGCACGCTTCAAATGGGGACGACGGATCAACTGATTCAGTGCTGAGTGCTGAGTGCTGAGTGCTGAGTGCTGAGTGCTGAGTGCTGAGTGCTGAGTGCTGAGTGCTGAGTGCTGAGTGCTGAGTTTGACATCAATTGACATATCTGTCAACCCTTTTCCCCGCGGCTTTTCTTTTTCCTTCTTCATCTACCAAAATCTGCCTGGGATCACAAGAGTTGTTCTGTCAGATGCTATTTGCTCCTCCCTCTATCGAATGGAGGGAGAGGTGAGAAGTGATATGGAGAAAAGGAGAAGAGCCCTACTCGGCTTCGAGGACCGCCCCTTTGCTGGCGTTGGTGACCAGGGCACGGTACTGCCGAAGCCAACGGCTCTCAAGGGGTTTGACCTTGGGGGTGAAGGCAGCCCGGCGACGGGCGATCTCCTCGTCACTGAGGCGAACATCCAGGATATAGTTGTCCACGTCGATATGGATCTCATCCCCGTCCTGCAGGAGGCCGATCATCCCTCCTTCGGCCGCTTCGGGTGAAACGTGGCCGATGCTTGCACCACGGGTCGCCCCGCTGAAACGTCCGTCGGTGATCAGGGCCACTTTGTCCCCCAGGCCCATTCCCATAATGAGACTGGTGGGGGCCAGCATCTCCTGCATCCCGGGGCCGCCTTTGGGGCCCTCGTAGCGGATCACCACCACATGGCCCGGCTTGACCTTGCCCGAAGTGATCCCCTCGATCGCCTCCTGCTGACTGTCGAAGCAGATCGCCTTGCCGGTAAAGACCCGATCACCGACGATGCCGGCGGTTTTGATGACCGCCCCCTGTTCCGCCAGATTGCCGAAGAGGATCGCCAGCCCTCCGACCTCGGAGTAGGGGTTTTCGATCCGGTGAATGATCGTTTCGTCCTTGATCTCCGCATCGGCGATCCGCTCGAAGAGGCTCTCCCCGGTAATAGTCGGATTGTCCCGAAGTACCCCGTCCTTGCGGCGGTTCATCTCGTGCATCACCGCCGAAACCCCGCCGGCACGGTTGATATCCTCCATATGGACGGTGGTCAGTGAGGGTGAGATCTTGGCGATGTGGGCAACGTGCTTGCTGATCTCGTTGATCTCGGCGATGTCGAAGTCCACACCGGCCTCGTCGGCGATGGCCAGCATGTGCAGGATCGTATTGGAGCTGCCGCCCATGGCCATATCCACGGCGAAAGCGTTGCGCACCGCCTTTTCATTGAGGATATTGCGCAGGCGGAACTTCTCGGTCGCCTCTTCGCTCTTGGCGATCTCGCAGATCCGGCGGGCCGCCTGTCGATAGAGCTCCTCCCTTTCCGGTGTCAGCGCCGGGATGGTGCCATTGCCGGGCAGGGCGATTCCCATGGCCTCCATGAGAGTGTTCATGGAGTTGGCGGTGAACATCCCCGAGCAGCTGCCGCCGCTGGGGCAGGCGTTGCACTCCATCTCCGTCAGGGTCGCTTCGTCGATCTCTCCTGCCTCGTACTGTCCCACCCCTTCGAAGACCGTCGCCAGATCGATGGGGGTTCCGTCGCTCAGGTGCCCCGCGGCCATCGGCCCCCCGCTGACGAATACAGTAGGAACGTTGACCCGCAGGCCCCCCATGATCATTCCCGGAACGATCTTGTCACAGTTGGGAATGGCGATCATCGCATCGAGTTTGTGGGCGTTCATCATCGTCTCGACGCTGTTGGCGATGATCTCACGGCTGGGGAGGGAATAGAGCATCCCGTCATGTCCCATGGCGATCCCGTCGTCGACGCCGATGGTGTTGAACTCGAAAGGGACGCATCCGTTGGCCCGGATCTCCTCCTTGATGATCTGGGCGACTCTGTTGAGAAAGAAGTGCCCGGGGATCATATCGGTGTAGGAGTTGGCCACGCCGATGAAGGGTTTGTCGAAATCCTCGTCTTTGAGCCCGGTGGCCCGAAGCAGGCTCCGGTGAGGCGCCCGGTCATAACCTTTTTTGATCTCGTCACTGCGCATCGCACTGTCCTTTGTCGTAAAATATATTCCCGATGATTATACTCAGTATAGCTTTGACATTTTAGAATTGTCTGTTATAATTGCAGTCCGATTTTTGAGCGCGGGAGTAGCTCAGGGGTAGAGCACAACCTTGCCAAGGTTGGGGTCGCGGGTTCGAATCCCGTCTCCCGCTCCAGAATCACGATATCGATCTTTCATAAAAAAATCGGAAACTTTTACGATGTTCCCGGAGCCCGGATGGTGGAATTGGTAGACACAGGGGACTTAAAATCCCCCGGCCATTGCGGCTGTGCCGGTTCAAGCCCGGCTCCGGGCACCATCCCTGATTTCGGCGCCATAGCCAAGTGGTAAGGCACGGGCCTGCAAAGCCCTGATCCCCGGTTCGAATCCGGGTGGCGCCTCCAAACCTCCGAATATAATTATTCCCCAACTCTTACCGGGAGATGGCCGAGCGGTTGAAGGCACCGGTCTTGAAAACCGGCGTAGGGAAACCTACCGTGGGTTCGAATCCCACTCTCCCGGCCAGACAAACATTCCTGTCAACCCCAAACTATCCTGTATCTCCTCCTCTTGTATTGGCCTATTTATCCATTTGAACCACCTTCAAATTTGGACTATAATTTCTGAGAAGCCTGAAAAATGGTTGCAAAAAAAGAAGAGGGGTAGAGATTGTTCAGAATATTTCTCTTGATCGCTGCCGTCTCCACATGGCTTTCTGCGCGTTATATCGGAAGCTATACCGCCGAACTCAGCAGGAATGATCATTACAGCAGCCGGGGAGCATCTCTCTACCGAGCGGCGGACATCCTGCAGCAGGACCGGGCCAATTTCCACCGCTTCGGCCTACGGGACCCAGCAGATACAGGCGACGGATTTTTCACCACCCGATCCCATCGGGCAAGCATGGGACGGATGCTGCGAAGAGGGTGGATCGAACCGGGCCTGGCACGGGAGATCGTAGAGAGAACTCCTGTGGTTCATGTGGATATCTACAGTCGGCATATCGAGGTCCGCAGAGTAGCGGGAAGCCCCCCTCCTGTCAAAGACAACGTCTACCCTTCCTCTCCACAACCTCTCCGAAATGTTCAAAACCTTTTGAAGAATCCGGACGATGTCAAATACGATGCTTTACGCCGCTTACAGACTCATGCCCGAAGCAGTGATTTCGGATTTCGGACCCATCGATATCTGAAGCACAGGATCATTGCTGTACTTCCCTGCAAAGAGGTGAAGACAGACACCCTCTGGGTTCTTGCCGAAAGCAGGCCTGTCGCCAATTTTGACTGCCACGCCTGTATCCCGGTACAAAGCCTCTTCAAATATCGATGGAACGGAAATACATGGGAGTTGATCCAAGAGAGATTCGCTATCGACAAGATTGGCGGATGGGGCGCCGGACCTGACGCCAAAGATACAGCACTCGTAAGGATATCCCCCTCCCGATGTGCGGTCGCCATCCGCTCCGGATATGCCAGCCAAGGATGGGGCTTCGACTACTATACACTTCTGGGACCCACGGGGCATGGACTCGGAGAAATATTTTTCACCACACTCTCCGCCAATAACGGAGGCGTCGGTGAAGGGCCCCAAACCTCCTGGAATACAAAAATCAGATTGAGGCCGGGGACAGGAGAGTACTACCTCATCCATCTGCAACGGCAAGGCATAGCCGAGGGTCGGCCGGTCAACTACGCGGTGAGCTACTCCTATCGGGGAGGGAAATACTTCCCGGACCGGCCCGATCCCCTGGCCGGAGACAATTAGGGGAGCGGGACGATCCGGGCAATGGGATAACGGCGGGAGAGATCCCGCCGCTTCCTGCCGTTACCGAAATACTCTTCGTAAAGGTAGCGTCCGTCGGAGGCCAGACGCAGGACGTACCGCTCTCCGCTTCTGCCATTCATCGGTGCACCGTAGAATCGAAGTTCGAAACGTCCTCGCCCTTCGTTACGAAATTCGATTGTGGCCCGGCGGTATTCCCCATAGACCCCATTGCATTGGTAGCGAGCCTCCCCTATCTGTCTGCAGCGCATCTCTTCAGCATCGATCATATGCTCATCTCCAAAGCTTTTTCCGTCAAACTTCAATCCATAGTCATCCGCCTCCCCATGACTCTCTCCCAGATACTCGATCTTCCGATCAGAGACTTTCACACGAAAACGGATATTCGCTCCGCCGTTGTTGAGCCAGGAAGTATAGAGCATGAAACTTCTGGAGAAAGTTCTGTTCGAGACGTGATCTGTAGTGCGTACCCCTGTTTCTACGCTGGCTGGGGTCATATGAACGGGGACCTGCCTTGTGCAATCAGCAACGCCCTGCTCCAACTTCCGACACCCTTCATAATCTCCGAATCTTTCACAGAGGTCTTTGCAGCTTTGGGCATTGAGGAAACCGACACTTAGAAGAAGCAGGGCGATCGTTCTTGCTCTCATCTTCATGCTTTCACTTCCCGGCGAGAGTCAAAGACCGCAACTTCCATTGATACTGAAACTGTTCTGATAACCGCACTCGGGGCAGCTGAAGGTTACCAGCTTCGGTCCGCAACCGCCGCCGCGCTGGTCGCTCAGCACGATACTTTTGTGGCCGCATTTGGGGCAGGTACCCGACTGGATGATCTGCAGTTGATCGTTCTTCTCACGGAGGTAATAGATATAGGCTACCACACTGCCGATTCCGATGATCAGCAGAAAAAGCAGCAGATAGAGGTCGATGGGGTCCTCCTCAGGCGCCGAAGCGTTCCAGAAGTTTCTCGGGTTTGAGCTTGGTCAGATCTTCGGGGAGGTTCCGATCCAGCGTCCCGGTCACGTCAGGATCGATCCGGTCGAGCAGTGCCTTGTTATGCTCGGCGGGAAAGGCCAGATGCCAACGTTTGGGGGAGGCTTCCCGGATGACCTGCATGATGAAATCGGCAATCTCTTTCAGCAGCCGATGCTCGATCTCCAGTTTCAGATTGTGAGGCTCTCCGCTCTCGCCCGCTCCGTGGGGTGCTTTGTTGCGCCCGACTTTGTCGCTGACCTCCTCCGAGATCTTCCGGTGGGCATCCACGAAATCCGCCGCGCGCACCAGCTCAGTACGCAACGCCTCGATAAGCGTTCCCCGATTGTGCTTGTGACTGGTCTGGGCGTCGTCTTTGGGATTGATAACGGTCTCTTCGTAGACCCGATAGATCTTGACCTCTCCCAGGTCGCCGACAACGATCAGACTTTCCAGAAGTTCATTGACATTTTTCATTTTCATTCTCCTTACTCCTTTTTGGACATTATAGCATCACCGGAGCCTCAAAGTGCGGCAACTTATGTCACTTTGACCCTCGGGTTAAGCATTACCTCATTTCAGCCGGGAATGGTATATAATAGATTTACAATCCAACATAAGAGGAGAAAGTATGTCGAGAACGATGTTTGGCAGAAGTGTTCTGTTCGCGATAGCGGCAGCGGTAATAGTGGGACTGAGCGGCTGCGCCACCAAAACACAGACCGGCGCCTTGACCGGTGCAGCTATCGGAGGAATCGGAGGGGCCATGCTGGGCAACTCCAAAACCGCCGCTGTCGGAGCGGCGGCCGGAGCCGTCACCGGAGCCATCATCGGCAATCAGCTCGACAAACAGGGCAACTGACCCCACCAAACGGGGGCGGAAGCTCCCGGGCTATCTGACTCTGCAGAAGAACCCATTTCAATTCTATTGTCTTGACCTTTCCGATTTGTCTCTCAAAAGATCATACTTCACACCCTTGAGGGCTTAGACACGTTGAAAAAAGAAATGATGTTTGGAAATTTGGAGGAATAAGAGTATTGGAATAAAAATGGTGGCCCCAACAGGACTTGAACCTGTGACCACCACCATGTCAAGGTGGTGCTCTACCAACTGAGCTATGGGACCGCTCTCGAAGGAGTGGAATTATAGACGGTGAATCCTTAAACTACGATGAAGCACTGCCGCAGTGACTCACGGTGCAGTGGAGCACATCGTCCAGGATCTCCCGGGCCACCAGCTCCGTCGCATTGATGATCCTGTCCACCCCGAAGCTCTCGATGATCTCCTGCTGACTGCGGTTGCGGACCGCTACGACGGTATGGAGCCCGGGAGCGACCTGGGTGAGGGCATCCACGACCATCCGGGTCTTTTCGGCGTTTTCAATGGCCACCACCGCCGCCATCGCCTCAGGCGCTCCAGCCTCTTTGAGGATAGTGTGCGAAGCCGCATTGGCCAGAAGGATCGGTTCTTCCGACTCCCTCGCCTCCTGGACGAGCCGGTAGTCATGTTCAATAACGAGATAGGGAATCGAGCGCCGCTTGAGCTCGGCAGCGATCTTCCTCCCCAGGGGGCCGTATCCCAGGATCAGGATATGATCCCGGTAACCGGTGGAAACAATGGGGATATCCGCCTCCGGCTCCCGGGCGAAAAGACGGTCGGCGATCGTGCGCAGATGGTTGAGGAT
>JALWZI010000069.1 GCA_027002755.1 Campylobacteraceae bacterium
GTCGATCTCGGAGTGGATCTCCAGTCCTCGGATCGCCTCGATCCGGTCCCGCACTGTGGCCGCCTCCTCGAAACGTTCCCGGGCGGCCAGCTCCATCATCCGCTCCTCCAGGCGACCGAGGATCAGCGGGAGATTGTGAATGGCGGCTTTGGCTGTTTCGACGGTTTTTCGATACTCCTCGGGAGTGATCTTCCCTTCGCAGGGGGCGGGGCAGCGGCCGATTTGGTGAAAGAGGCAGGCCTTTTTGCCCCGGAGGCATCCTGCCTTCTGTACCAGAGGGAAGAGGAAATAGAGGGCCTCCAGCAGCGCCCGTCCTCCGCTGGGAAAGGGACCGTAGTAGCGGACCTTTTTGCCCCGGACCACTTTGCGGGTCAGCTCGAAACGGGGGAAGGGAGCCGACTCGTCCAGGTAGAGGTAGGGGTAGGTCTTGTCATCTCTGAGCAGGATGTTGTATTTGGGTTTGAGCTGCTTGATCAGGGAGTTTTCCAGGATCAGGGCGTCGGCTTCGCTCTCGACGACCAGGTACTCCAGGGATCGGGCTTCGTGCAGCATCTTCAGGATGCGGGGGCTCTGATCGGGGTTGGGACGGAGGGAGGGGGTGAACCGCCAATAGCTTCGGACCCGGTTTCGCAGGTTTTTGGCCTTGCCTACATAGAGGAGCCGCCCCTCCCCGTCGAAATACTGGTAGACCCCCGGGGAGGCGGGGAGATCGGCCAGGGTGTCGGCCAGGCTCACTCCCGCTCCCCCCGCTTGCGTCGGATATGCTCCCGGATCCTCAGAAAAGCCTCCCGGAGTTCGGGATCGGATTCCGGCAATCGGAACGCTCCGTCGGCGGCCTCTCGGTACCGCGGGATCGTTTCACTCTTTTCCGGGCCTCCGGGCATCGGATGGTATTTGGAGTGGAAGATGACGATCCGGTCCGCCGCCATGAAGGCGCAGTCAGGGCGGGCCTCCATCAGGGTCCTTAATAGGCTTTTCAAGACATCTTGATTATAATTGAGCTCCATTTTGTAGCCGGGATGGGAGAGGGCGACCATCAACTGGCGGTTCTTGACCGTGACGAAGGCGATCGCCTGTCGAAAACGCGGCGGGAGCAGCTCCAGAAATTTACGATAGCAACGATGCTGGGAAAGAGGACGGAACGTATGGGTATCGACAAGGGAAGCAAGAAGCGACTGCGCGGTTTTCATGCCGCCATTATAGCATCCCTGCTGCTGGGGCTGGCCCTGGCGGGCTGCGGATATAAGACCGATCCGGTCTACGTCTCTCCCCTGGATCAGAACCGCACGGAAGGATCCCGTTGAAGCGCTACGACGTCATCATCGTCGGGGCAGGGATCGCCGGCCTCTATGCGGCGATGCATCTGCCCGAATCCATGAAAGTCCTGGTGGTCTGCAAGGATATCCCCTGGGAGTGCAACACTTTCTATGCCCAGGGAGGGATTGTCACGGCGCTGAACGAAGCGGATGTTCCGGCGCATATCGACGATACCCTGGCGGCTGGGGCCTATCACAACGTAAAAGAAGCGGTGGAGATCATGTCCCGGGAATCCCTGGAGTTGCGGGAGGATCTGCTGCGCCGGGGGATGGAGTTCGACCGGGACGAGTCGGGGGCGCTGCTCTATACGAAAGAGGCGGCCCACTCCGCCAACCGGATCCTGCATGCCGGCGGGGACGCCACGGGACGCTACATGCATTACTTCATGATGACCCGCAATCCCCATCTCCTGCAGCGCAACACCCTGGTCTACGACCTCTTGATCGAGAACGGGCGCTGCTACGGGGTCCGGACGATGGTCAACTACCGGCCGACGACCCTCTATGCGGACCATATCCTCATCGCCAGCGGAGGGATCGGGTCGCTCTATGCCTACAACACCAACTCCCGGACCGTCAGCGCCGATATCCACGGGATCTGTGTCGAAAAAGGGATCGCATTGGCGGATATGGAGTTCATGCAGTTCCATCCCACCGTCTTCGTCAAGACCCCCTTCGCCCGGAAACTGCTGCTCACCGAGGCCCTTCGGGGCGAGGGAGCCCATATCGTCGATGAAGATGGGAAACGTTTCCTCTTCGACTACGATCCCAGGGGTGAACTGGCCAGCCGGGATATCGTCTCCCGGGCGATCTTCGACTACAAGCGCAAAACCGGCAAAGAGGTCTATCTGGACTTCTCCATGTTCGAGGAAGAGTGGTTCCACAGGCGCTTTCCCAATATCACCAAAACTTTCGAAGCGATAGGCTACCGGCTTCCCAAAGACAGGGTCCCTATCTCACCGGCCTTCCACTACGCCAACGGCGGGATCGCCTGCGACACCTACGGCCGCATTCCGGGGATGAAGGGGCTCTACGTGGCTGGAGAAGCGGCCCGGACCGGCGTTCACGGTGCCAACCGTCTCGCCTCCAACTCCCTGCTGGAAGCGGCGATCTACGCCCGTCGGGCGGTGGAGGCGATCCTCGGGTCTCCCATTCATGACGGTCCGGTGCCGCACTTTGAAAAAGACTACGATACCCAACTGCATCATGAACACGACAAAGCCTATAAGCAGCAGTTGAGGCAGATCATGTGGAAAGACGTGGGGATCATCCGGACCGAAGCGGGGCTCCATGAAGCCAAGAATTTCATCTACGATACCAAGAACCGTGAGATCGGCCGTCTGCTGGAGCTGCGCCTCAACACTGCCGCGGCCATCGTCGAAGCGGCCCTGGCACGCAAAGAGCCTCTGGGCTCCCACTACATCGAAAGCGAGGAGACCTGATGGAAGGGATGGACCTGACAGCCACCTGGGTCGGCTTCCTGGATCTGGCGGTATTCGTCATCGCCTATATCCTGGTGGCCACCGAGGAGAAATACGAGATCAACAAGGCCAAGCCGGCACTCTTCGCCGGGACCTTCATGTTCATGATGATCGGGGTCTATTACGCCCTCAACCATCTCGATCCCGCCCCGCTGCACGAGGAGATGACCAAACTCATCGAGGAGATCGCCGAGATCTACTTCTTCCTCTTTGTGGCCATGACCTATATTGAGACCCTGATAGAACGGGGGGTCTTCGACGCCCTCAAATACAAGCTGGTCTCCCGGGGATTCAGCTACAAAAAGCTCTTCTGGCTGACGGGGCTGCTGGCCTTTTTCATCTCGCCCGTTGCCGACAACCTGACCACGGCTCTGATCCTCTCGACCGTGCTCTTCACCATCGACAAGACCAATCGTCCCTTTCTCGTCGCCGGAGCGATCAATATCGTCGTCGCCGCCAACGCCGGCGGGGCCTGGAGCCCCTTCGGGGATATCACCACGCTGATGGCCTGGACAGCGGGCAAAGGGGAGTTCGTCGATTTCCTCTATCTCTTCGTCCCCTCTATCGCCGGTTGGGTCTTGACCGCCTGGCTGCTCAGCTTCTACGTTCCCGACGGAGAGCCGCATTTCAACGCCGCCACTACCGAGGTCCCCGTGATCAAGGACGGCGGTATGGCGGTGGTCTGGCTGGGGGCCTTTACGATCTTTATCGCCGTGGTGGGACATCAGTTTTTCCACTTCCCGGCGATGTGGGGGATGATGTTCGGTCTCTCCCTCCTCAAGCTCTACTCCTACTCCCTGGCCAAACGGAAGAACCGGATCGGTTTCGATGTCTTCGTCAACATGAAGAAGGTGGAGAACGATACCTTGCTCTTCTTTTTCGGGATCCTCTCTGCCGTCGGAGCACTTCACTATCTGGGCTATCTGCACTACATCCATCACCTCTACGATCTGGTGGGCCCCACGGCGGCCAATATCGGTGTGGGGTTCATCTCGGCGATCATCGACAATGTTCCGGTCATGAGCGCGATCCTGAAATCCTCTCCCGCCATGGGCACCGATCAGTGGATGCTGGTGACGCTGACCGCCGGGATCGGTGGCAGTCTGATCAGTTTCGGTTCCGCCGCCGGAGTGGGGGTCATGGGACGGTTGCGGGGGATCTACACCTTCGGCAGCCATCTGCGCCTGGGCTGGACGGTCCTGGCCGGATACATCCTCTCGATGGTTCTCTGGTATATTCAATTTGAGATCATGGGATTCTATTGAATGAGAAATTAGGAATGAGGAATGAGGAATTTCGGTTTGCGTTGCCTGGCAACGCCTATTTTAAGAAATACAAACCAAAGATTTCTAGTTACTAGTTGCTAGTTACTAGTTATTCTGTAAAGGATAAAAGTGAAAGAAGTACCTATCGTTGTTCTGGATTTTGGTTCTCAATATACTCAGTTGATCGCGCGGAAGCTCCGTGAGAGCGGGGTCTATACAGAGGTGGTGCCTTACCGGGAGGATCTGGAGGCGATCAAGGCCCGCAAACCCAAGGGGATCATCCTCTCCGGCGGTCCGGCCTCGGTCTATGCCGAAGATGCCTACCACCCCGACGAAGGGATCTGGGAGCTGGGGCTGCCGATCCTGGGGATCTGCTACGGGATGCAGCTGATCGCCCAGCACTTCGGTGGAGAGGTGATCCCCGCCGACCATCACGAGTATGGCAAAGCGAAGCTCCACATCACCCGGCCGGAATCACCGATCTTCCATGATGTCCCCGATAACAGCATCGTCTGGATGAGCCACGGGGATCGGGTGGAGAAGCTGCCCGAAGGTTTCGAGACCATCGCCGTCAGCGACAACTCCCCCCACGCCGCCATCGCCGATGAGGCACGACGGATTTATGCCTTCCAGTTCCATCCCGAAGTGCACCACAGTGAGCAGGGCACGAAAATGCTCAAAAATTTCGCCAAGTATATCTGCGGCTGTGAGAGCACCTGGAACATGGGCTCCTTCGCCAAGGAGAAGATCGCCGAGGTCCGCAAACAGGTGGGGGACAAAAAGGTCCTCTGCGGAGTCAGCGGCGGGGTGGACAGCTCCGTGGTCGCCGCGCTGCTGCACGAAGCGATCGGGGATCAGCTCATCGCCGTCTTCGTCGATACGGGACTGCTGCGCAAAAACGAAGCACAGCAGGTGCAGGATATGTTCAAGGGGCTGGGGATCGACCTGATCACCGTGGATGCCTCCGAGCGCTTCCTCTCCCGCCTCAAAGGGGTCACCGATCCGGAGCGCAAGCGCAAGATCATCGGTGAGACCTTCATCGAGGTCTTCGACGAAGAGGCCAAGAAACATGCCGACGAAGTAAGCTTCCTGGCACAGGGGACCCTCTACACCGACGTCATCGAGTCGGTCAGCGTCAAAGGCCCCTCCAAGACCATCAAATCCCACCACAACGTCGGCGGCCTGCCCGACTGGATGACCTTCGAGCTGGTGGAGCCTCTGCGGGAGATCTTCAAGGATGAGGTGCGCAAACTGGGCCTGGAACTGGGGCTTCCCAAGCATATGATCGGCCGTCACCCCTTCCCGGGCCCCGGTCTGGCGATCCGGGTCATGGGGGAGGTCAATGAAGAGGCCCTGCGTCTGCTGCGTGACAGCGACGAGATCATGCAGGAGGAGCTGCGGGCCAGCGGCTACTATGACAAGGTCTGGCAGGCCTTCACCGTGCTCCTCAATGTCAGCAGTGTCGGGGTCATGGGGGACAACCGTACCTATGACAATACGGTGTGTGTCCGGATGGTGGAGTCGGTCGACGGCATGACCGCCACCTTCGCCCACATCCCCCACGATATCCTGGAGAATATCAGCCGCCGGATCATCAACGAGATCGACGGGATCAACCGGGTGGTCTACGATATCTCTTCCAAGCCCCCCGCGACGATCGAGTGGGAATAAAAACGTCGTGAACGTCTTAGTCACTGGTCATTTGTCATAAGTCATTGGGAAAAAGATTGAACGATTCCCCCAATGACCAGTAACCAATAACCAATTACCCGGCCGGAGGCCGCCATGACCAACAAACCCACCTTCAACCTTTTCAAAAACGTCTCCTACGCTCTGGCAGGAATGCGGGAGGTGCTCCGCAGCGAGCGCTCTTTCCGTACCCAGCTCTTCGTTATCGCCCTCATCGCCGTGGGGCTCTTTTTCAGCCCCATCACGCCGCTTTCCAAATGGATCCTATTCGCCTCCACCTGGCTGGTGCTCATCGCCGAAGCCTTCAACAGCGCCATCGAACGGGTGGTGGACCTGGTGACCCGGGAGCACCATCCCTTGGCGGGTCAGGCCAAGGATATAGGGGCTTTCGGGGTGCTGTTAGCCTTCTGTCTCACGGTGATGATCTGGGGGATCGTCCTTTTTTATGAATTAGGAATTATGAATTAGGAATGAGGAATGACGGATTGCGTTGCATTGCAACGCTTTCTTAACAATGATTGCGCTATAGGCGCACTAAATGCCCAATGCCGATCCGCAAAGTGGAACTCCATACCGTCGCCACAAGCGACTATTCTGCCGATTGTCGACTGAACTCTGACGACGAAAAGGGCGAAGCCTGTTCAAACCACAAACGACTTATCTTCTGATATAATCTTTTCAAATCACTCAAGGAACGATCCATGAAAGAGAAGACACTTGCTATTCATGCCGGATACGAAGGAAACGAGCAGGGAACGATGGCGGTCCCGATCTACCAGACGACCGCCTATGCCTTCGAGAGCGCAGAACATGCCGCCAATCTTTTCGAGCTTAAGGAGCTTGGCAACATCTATACCCGGTTGATGAATCCCACGACCGATGTTTTTGAAAAGCGTTTTGCAGCGTTGGAGGGAGGTGCGGCAGCTATCGCTACATCGAGCGGCGCCTCGGCGGTTTTTTATGCCTTCGCCAATGTGGCCGAAGCTGGGGACAACATCGTCGTGGCCAAACAGGCCTACGGCGGGACCCTGACTCTGGCGGCCCACACTCTGCGCCGTTTCGGGATCGAAGCCCGTTTCTTCGATGTGCGACACCCCGAGGAGCTGGAGGGGATGATCGACGAGCGGACCAAGATGATCTTTTTCGAAGTGATCCCCAATCCTTCGCTGGTCATGGCGGATATTGCCGCACTCTCGCAGATCGCACGACGCCACGGGGTAATGCTCTGCGCCGACAATACCGTCGCCACGGCGGCACTCTGCCGCCCGTTGGAACATGGAGCTGACATCGTGGTGCATAGCACCAGCAAGTACACCACCGGCCAGGGACTTGCTCTGGGAGGGATCATCGTCGAGCGGGAGGGGCTGGCAGAGCTCATCAAAGGCAATGACCGTTACGCCCATTTCAACGAGCCCGACGAGAGTTATCATGGTCTGGTCTATACCGATCTGCCGCTGCCGCCCTTTACCCTGCGGACCCGCCTGGCACTGCTGCGGGATTTGGGGGGAACGCCCAGTCCTTTCAACAGCTGGCTCCATATCCAGGGGCTGGAAACCCTGCCCATCCGGATGGAGCAGCATTCCCGCTCCGCCCTGGCGGTGGCGGAATTTCTGGCGGAGCATCCCAGAGTTCGGAAAGTCAACTACCCCGGACTCCCCTCCGATCCCAGCTATCCTTTGGCCCGGAAATATCTCAAAAACGGCATGGCCAGCGGGCTGCTCAGTTTCGAGCTCTCCGGCAAAGAGGAGGCACAGCGCGTCGCCGACAGCACCAAGATTTTCCAGATTGTCGTCAACATCGGTGACAGCAAATCGATCATCACCCATCCGGCCAGCACCACCCATCAGCAGCTCAGCCCCGAGGAGCTGGAGGCCGCCGG
>JALWZI010000070.1:0-6307 GCA_027002755.1 Campylobacteraceae bacterium
ATCTCCGCCGGGATCGGCAGGCGTTCTTTGAGAGTTGCTGCCCGTTTTTCGAGTTGCTTTACGGAAGCGAAGAGCAAGCGAAGTACCGGAATCTTCTCATACTCTCTTTTACGATAGGCCAGGATCGTCTGCTCCAGAAGAGCCAGAGTGATCTTGTCGACCCGGAACATCCGCAAGATCTGATTCTTTTTGAGCTGCTCGATGAGGAGCTTCTTGCCCAGGATGATCCCTGCCTGAACACTCCCAAAGAGTTTATCACCACTGAAACTCAGTAACGATGGTGCCCTTTCCAGGATGCCTGGCAATGAAGGTTCCGTCTCGGACAAGCCCCAGGGAAGGTCGGGCAGATAGGCACTGCCCAGGTCGTAATAGTCGATCAGGCCCCGTTCGCCAGCCAAGGCTGAAATCTCCTTCATCGTCGCCTCGGCACTGAAACCCTCGATGGTATAGTTGGATTTGTGCACCTTCATCAGCATCGCCGTCTCCTCACCGATGGCCGCTTCGTAGTCGGCGATATGGGTTTTGTTGGTGGCACCTACCTCCACCAGCCTCGCCCCGCTGGCCGCCATCACCTCCGGGATGCGAAAACTCCCACCGATCTCTACCAGCTCTCCCCGGGAGACGATCGCCTCTTTACCTTTGGCAAAAGTGTTGAGAATCAAAAAGACCGCGGCGGCATTGTTGTTGACGATTAGAGCATCTTCGCAACCAAAGAGCTCCCGCAGGCTCTCCGCCGCATGGAGATGGCGATCTCCCCTTTTCCCGCTTTCCAGATCGTATTCCAGGTTGCAGTAACCCGTCGCGATCCTACCGGCCTCCTGAAAAAAACTCTCATCGATCGGTGCTCTACCCAGATTGGTATGAAGAATGATTCCTGTTGCATTGATCACGGAACGTAGAGAAGGAGAGAGAAGTCGCCGATAGCATTGCTCGATCCTTTCACGGATCTCATGCCGATCCGGCTCGAGAACGGTACCTGTGGCAATCTCGTGACGGAGTCTCTCCAGGGTCTCCCTGACGGCACGAAGCAGAAGAGGACGGTTGTGGTTTTCAAAACCCGGCCACTGCACAACCGCATCCACAGAGGGAAGAAAACGGTAGGGGTTCATCGGTATCCTTTATGTATGCGGCCGCCGGCCGCCGAGGATCATCGTTTACCGTATGATATCAGTTTTGAGGGAAAAGTAGATGGTGCAGCTTATTTGAAGTTCCCGAAAACCAGGGGCGCTTTGAGGTCCAGCTTTTTGACCGCGGCGATGACCTGCTGCAGATCGTCGATCTTTTTGCCGCTGACCCGGATCTCGTCCCCCTGGATGGCGGGGGTGACTTTGAGTTTGAGAGCCTTGATGGCCTTCACGATCTCTTTGGCCTCCTCTTTGTCGATAGCATCGACGATTCGGTAGATCACCTTGACGTTGCCGCCGCTGATGCCTTCCTTTTTGATCTCGTCCAGTGATTTGGGCGAGAGGCCCCGTTTGATCATCTTCGAAAGCAGGATATCTTTCAGAGCGTCGATCTTGGAGTCGCTTGAGCTCACCAGGGAGAGGGTTTTGGCCTTTTCATTCAGCTCTATATCGGTTTGAATCCCCTTGAAGTCGAAACGGGTTGCCACCTCTTTTTTTGCCTGCTCGATGGCGTTTTTCATCTCCATCATATCCAGCTTGGCGCTGATATCGAAATAGTGCTCTTTCGCCTTGGCCATGGTTGCCTCCTACTTTTCGATCCGGATCATCGTCACCTGCTCGTCGACCACCTCCAGGGATCGGAGGGCGGCGATCGCCTCTTTCATCTTGCGCTCCTCGCAGCGATGGGTAGTGAAGAGCAGCCGAACCCGGTCGGCAAAACGGGAAGGCTTCTGCAGCATCGACTCGATGGAGATGCCGAACTCCCCCAGTGTGCTGGTGACCTGAGCCAGGACCCCTGGGCGGTCCAGCACCTTGAGCTTGAGATAGTACTGGGAACTGATCGCCTCGGGAGGCACAAGGGGCAGGCCGCTCTCAAGTCCCTTTTTGTAGCCCAGCATCGGGCCGGTGTTGCCCCGGACGATTTCGACGATGTCGGCGATGACAGCACTGGCGGTGGCATCCCCGCCGGCTCCCGGACCGTAGAACATGGTCTCCCCGACCCGGTCACCCACGACACTGACGGCATTCATCACGCCGTCGACCTTGGCGATCATGCTCCCGGCGGGGATCATCGTGGCATGCACCCGCATCTCCACCCCGTTGTCGACCTTTTTCGCAATCCCCAGCAACTTGATCTCGTAGCCGAACTCCTGAGCGAACTCCACATCGGTGGCGGTGATCTTTTCGATCCCCTCGATGACGATGTCTTCGGGTTTGGCGTCGATCCCGTAGGCGATGGAGCCCAGAATCAGTAGCTTGTGGGCCGCGTCGTAGCCTCCCACGTCGAAGGTGGGATCCGCCTCGGCGTAGCCCAGCTCCTGAGCCTCTTTGAGCACCGCATCGTAGTCGGCCCCCTCTTTGATCATTTTGGTGAGCATGAAGTTGCAGGTCCCGTTCATGATCCCCTTGATCGACTCGATGTGGTTGGCGCTCAGTCCGTTGCGCAGCGCTCCGATGATCGGGATCCCTCCGGCGACGCTCGCTTCGTAGAAGAGCGGCGTCTCTCCGGCGATCTCCTGCAACTCGTAGCGGTGGTAGGCCAGCAGGGCTTTGTTGGCGGTGACCACCGGTTTGCCTGCTTCCAGGGCTTTGCGCACCAGACGGTAGGGCTCTTCCACACCGCCCATGAGTTCCACGACGATATCCACGTCCGCACTTTCGATCACCTCCATGGGGTCATCGGTCAGAGGAATCTGTACCTGGCGTTTTTTGGAGAGATTACGGACCGCCCCGATCACCGGTACGATCTTCTTGCCGGCACGGGCTTCGATGATGTCCGCATTTTCCAACAGGATCTTCGCCACGCTTTCGCCGACGGTCCCGACTCCGAGAATTCCGACTTTAACCATGTTGTTTCGCCTTTTCCTGTTTGAGTTCGTTGAGATAACGTTTGATGTTCTTGGCTGCCTGCCGGATCCGCTTTTCATTCTCGATCAATGCGATCCGGACATACTCGTCGCCGTACTCCCCGAAACCGATCCCGGGACTGACGGCGACATGGGCTTTGAGCAGCAGTTCTTTGGAGAACTCCAGCGAACCCATCTCACGGGCGATCTCCGGAATCCGGGCCCAGACGAACATACTCGCATTGGGACGTCCCACCTCCCAACCTGCTTTGCCGAAGGCGTCGATGAGCACATCCCGGCGTTTCTGATACTTGGGGATGACGATCTCCTCCACCAGATGCTCGTACTCGTCCAGGGCCACCGTCGCCGCTACCTGGATCGGGGTGAACATCCCGTAGTCGAGCCAGGATTTGATCTTCTGCAGGGCGCCGACCAGCTTGGGGTTGCCCACGATGAAACCGACCCGCCATCCGGCCATGTTGTAGCTCTTGGAGAGGGTGAAGCTCTCCACCGCCACATCCTTGGCCCCCTCCACCTGGAGGATCGAGGGGGTCTTGTACCCGTCATAGGTGATGTCGGCATAGGCGATGTCACTGATGATATAGAAACGCTCCCGCCGGGCGATCTCCACCAGCCGCTCGTAGAAGTCCAGTCCTACCGTGGCGGTGGTGGGGTTGTGGGGGAAATTGACCACCAGAAACTTGGGCTTGGGGACCGAGTTGCGCAGGGCATGTTCCAGATCGGCAAAGAAACGCTCCTCATCGACCTCGAAAGTGCTCTCATCGAAGGTCAGCTTCATCTTCTCCACATTGCCTCCCGCTAGAACAAAGGCGTAGGAGTGGATCGGATAGGTGGGGTCGGGGACGATGGCCACGTCACCGGGATTGGTGATGGCCTGGACCAGGTGGACGTAGCCCTCTTTGCTCCCCATGGTCGCCACCGCTTCGGTCTCGGGGTCCAGGACCACGTCGTACTTGCGCAGGTACCAGTTGGTGATCGCCAGACGGAGCTTGTAGATCCCCTTGGAGGCACTGTAGCCGTGAACATGAGGTTTGCGGGCCGTCTCCACCAGCTTCTCGATCACCGGCTCGAAGGCCGGACCGTCGGGATTACCCATAGAGAAATCCACCACATCGGCGCCGGCACGGCGCTCCGCCATCTTCAGCTCGTTGACGACAGCGAAGACATACTTGGGAAGCCGGTTGATCTTGTCAAACTGTATCTCGTCGAACATTTTTACCACACCTTGCTTTTGTTGAGTCGCTGGAACTCTTCGTGGGAGATCTCCCGAACCTCACCCTGAGCGATCTTGAAAAAGTGTCGGGAACCGTCGTTGAGTTTCAGTGTGTTTTTCCCTTTGAATTCCACCATTCCGTGTCCCGTCGCCAGGATATAGTCTCCTTTGGAGGTATCGAAGGTGATGTCATCGGCCGTCACTTTGGTGGTCCGCTTCATGGTCCGCAGATCGGTATAACCGATCCAGACCTTCGAACGGGGATGAAAGACCACCAGGGTATCGGTCACTGCCGGCTGCTGTTGGACCACCGTCTCCTGGACCGTTGCCGCAGGGGCCTGGGAAGCCGCCGCTTCGGCAGACGCTTCAGCCGTTGAAGATTCCTTCCCGGTTTTTCCGGCGGTTGCGGTAGCCGTATCACTCTTTTGATCCATGGAGGGGACCGTAGGGGCCAGAGCCCCCTGCTCCTTCTGAGGACTCTCTTCACTGCCGCCGGCGGTTGCCGCCAGAATCATCCGTGAGACATCCGACAGATTCTCTTCGGCGGGTTGGGCCGTCGGTTCCTGGACACTTTGCTGACGAAGTTTCTCGGCTTTGGCCTGTTCCTTCTTCACCTGGGTGATGATCTTCGCCTCTTCCGTCTCCTCGCTGGCTCCCGCCCCGAATGAGGCCGTATTGCTGTCTGCAGTGGCGCTTTCGCCCTCGGCTGCGTTCTCCTGGGATGATTCGGCACTCTGGGAGGTCCGGTTCTTTTCGCTGTCGTTCTCCTCGGCCCAGGCTCCCTGGGTTACCGGCGGCTCTTCTACAGCGACCTCCTGCTCTCCACTGCCCTGATCGTTCTCGGTAAACCATCCCTCGGTCATGGAGAGGACCGAATCGAAGAAACTTCCCTCTTTTTTGGCCGGAGTCGACGAGGTGGCATTGCTCTCTCCGCTCATCGGGGCGGAAAGGTACCTCCAGCTCCCATAGGCGGCGATCAGCAACAGGATCAAGACCAAAACACGGAAGAGCTTGCCGCCGTTCTCCTTCTCCATCGGCGTCACGACCAGCGGCTCCGCCTCCTCCAGGGGACCTACCTCGGCGAAATAGGCCCGGCAGTCGGCTTTGAGGTCGCTCAGGTCGGCCTGGTACTCTCTCTCCAGAATGGAGATGAATCCCATGGCCTGGACCTTTTTCAGGCGGGACCAGTCCCGATGGAATACGGCTTCCAGATTCTCCACGGAGATCCGGGTACGCCGACTGATGGTCGGCAGGGTGTTCTCTTCGATAATCTCATTCAACTGCATAACTCATCCTGTGTATCATAATCGCCGCAGCGGCACTGACATTGAGGGAGTCGAACTCCCGTTTCATTCGGATTGCCACGGTCTCATCCAGCCGTTCTCTCGCCTTTTTCGAGAGTCCCTTCTCCTCGCTGCCCAGAACCAGGGTCCGACGACGGGCAAAAGTCTTCTCCTCGATGGGCTCCCCTTCCATAGAGGCCCCGTAGAGCCGATGCCCCGCCTGAGAGAGCTCGTGTAGAACATCGAGAATGTTCCGATGCAGGGCAAAAGGCATCTCCAGCAGAGCTCCGCTGCTGGTGCGGGTCACCGCGGCGAAATTGAGCTGCCCGATCCCGGTGGCGACGATCCCCTCCACCCCCAGGGCATAGGCGCTGCGAACGATCGCCCCGATATTCCCCGCATCGGTTAACGTATCCAGGACCAGGACGAAATCGCCCGTTTTGATCTCAGCCAGGGTGCTGGGTTCGAAATCGGCGATCTCCGCCAAAAGCCCCTGATGGTTGCCTCCCCGGCTCAGCTGCTGGGCCCACCGGTTCTCGATGAAAGTGATCTTCGCTCCGTAACGTTCGAAGAGGTCCCGGGGCAGGACACCCTTTTTGGCGATGTAGATCTTTTCGACACGCTCGGGGTGGTGTCTCAGTGCATGCAGCACCACCTGTTTTCCGTAAATAATCATAGGGGATTTTACCATTTTTTCCTGACGGCCCCGCAGAGGGAGGTAAGGCAGAGGCCGCTTCAGGAAATCTGTCAGCGTTTCCGGACCAGGCGATCGTACCACTCCGACACGGTACCGCCCAGCAGACGGGCAAGGAGCTTTGC
>JALWZI010000070.1:6317-7625 GCA_027002755.1 Campylobacteraceae bacterium
ACCCATTCCCCACGGATTGCCCCTTCCGACCGGAGTTTCTCCAGCAGCTCTCCGGCGTTTCCCCAATAGTAGCATTGATGTTTTTTGCTCAGCTCCTTGGCGGCAAAAATCCGGCGATCAGCGTCCCGCTCGGCAATAGCCGCCAGAAGTTTTTCCAGACGGTGGGGAGCCTCATAGAGCACCGTATCCCAGGGGCTGCGCAGCAGCTCTTCCAGGGCTTCCCGGCGCGGGCGCCCCTGATGGGGTAGAAAACCGTAAAAGAGAAAACGCCCCGCTTCAAAACCGCTGGCGGCATAGGCTACCGTCACGGCGCTGGGACCGGGCAGAACATCATATGAGATCCCCCGCTCCTGACACCAGGCCACCAGCAGCTGTCCCGGGTCGGAAATAGCCGGCATCCCCGCATCGCTCACATAGACCGCTGATTCAGAGACCAGTCGCTCGGCGATCTGTTTCAAACGTTCGGCGCCGTTATGCTCGTTGAACGAGAGGAACTCCGCCTCCGGCAGCGCCGGCAGATAGCCCCGCTCATGCAGCAGTTCCAGCAGATGACGGGTGACACGGGTATCTTCGCAGAGAAAGAGCTGTGCGGATTCGAAAACAGAGAGTGCGCGGTAGGTGATATCCTGGAGATTTCCCAGGGGTGTGGGGACAAATGTCAACATGACAACACCCCGAAAGGGGTGAATAACTTAGGAGAGCTTGTATTTGTTGCGGAACTTCTCGACACGTCCGGTGGCGTCGACGATCTTCTCCGAACCGGTGAAGAAGGGGTGACACTCGTTGCAGATGTCGATGGAGAGTTCAGGCTTGTTGGAGCGGACCGTAAACTCGTTTCCGCAGGCACACTTGACGTGGCACTCCATATACTCGGGATGAATACCTTTTTTCATCAGAAAAACCTTTAATGAATTTGTGACGATGGGCAACCAACCCATTCCGATATGCCGAAACATACCCTTCCGCTGCCTGGAGGCAGGGGTCGCTGCAACGCTTCACGCGAGACAACTCTCCCATGTCTCTTGCAAAACATGGGGAAAATCAGAGCGGTATTTTACCCGGAGTGCTTTAAAAAAAGCTGAAAAAAATCATCCCAGCAGGAAGCGGGCGGCGGCGGCACAGGCAGCACTTTCGCTCCGCAGGATCATCGGCGTCTCCAGCCCGACGATACGCTCTTCGGCAAAGCGCTCCCGTTCCGTTTCAGTGAATCCCCCTTCGCACCCCACCACCAGAGTCAGAGCCTCCCCGCTGTCACAGGCAAGGGGTCGGGGTGAAAAGTCCAGCAACATCGCCTCAGATTCTTCGGCG
>JALWZI010000071.1 GCA_027002755.1 Campylobacteraceae bacterium
CTATCAGGGCTTCTCTCTTTCGCAGCTCCCCGCTTCACAGTAGCTCTTTTTGAGAATGAACTTCCAGATGAAATCCTTGATCGCCAGAGCCACACAGTAGAGCCACAAAGCGTCCATGACCCACCACCGGGGATAGTCCAACCCGTAGACCAGGGCCGGATAGCCCAGGATCATGATCCATTTGAAATAGTAGAAGAAGAGGATTCCCGCCCCATAGACTTCTCGCCAGAGTTTTCCCATTATTCTTCGCTTTCAGCTCAAAAGAGCTTTTGTAAAAAATCTCCCACCGGGCTGTCGCCGCGGATCTCTTTGGGGATCGCTTTTTCGATCTTCTTCTCGATCTTTTTGTTCTTGATCACTTTCTGGAGTTTGTGCTGCAATGCCGGCGTCAGAAGCGGAACGATCTTCGGTTTGTCGAGGGGACCGGTTATTTTGAGCTTGTAGATCCTGCCCCGGTCGTCGATACTCAGCATCGCATCGATGCGATGGCGGACCCGATCGATCTTTCCGCCGCGGATCTCCAGCTTGAGCCGGGGAGAAGCGGCATGGAAATCGAAGAGCATCGTCTTCGGCTCTATCTGGGCGCTCAGGATCGCCCGGGTGAAGATCTCCCGGCTCAGATCCCGCCGCAAAAGCAGAGAAGCCGCCTGGGTCAGGGGACTCTGCACCAGACGGATCCGGTCCGATTCCACTTTCAGGGTCCCCCGATCTGTCGTCAGGTTGTAGCGCAGATCGCTGCGGGCCTTCCCTTCCAACAGAGGGGTGACATCCAGCATCGTCATGACCTTCGGCAGATCCATCTGCTCGGTCTTCAGCCGCATCAGCGACCCTTCCAGTGCATAGGCGATCGTCCCCCCCCACTCCCGGCCGCCGCCGGTCAGGTGCAGCTTGCCGTCCCAGCGCATCTTGCCCGCCAGGGCCAGCGGTCCGCGGTAGCTCCGACCCGTCAGAGCCTTCAATCGGCTCAGCTCGGGGATCTTCAGCCGATAATCGGTAGAGAAAGCCCCGGTGGGGATCCGGTAACGGGCTTTGTCCAGGACAAGGTCCCCCCATCCGGTCTTCAGGGCCGCTTTGGCTGTGATCTCCTCTCCGTGAAGTGTTCCGCTGCTTTTGAGCCGCAGCGGAAGCGGACGCCCGGGATCGACGTCATAGAGCCGGATCATCGCCTTGCGGTCCAACGCCCCTTTGAGTGCCAGGAGGAAGGTTCCCCGTCGATGCTCGAGATCCGAGAGTTTCAGGGACCCATCCAGCGTCGTAGAGGCCAGGATCGGCGGGGCTCCCAGCAGTCCCGCCAGCCGCCGGGCATCGGCCCCTTTGGCCGTCAGTTTCAGGCGTTTGCCTCCATAGACCCACTGGATACTGCCGCCGAAAGAGCTCGTACTTCCTGTCACCTTGAGCATCTTCTTGATCGGCAGGTAGCCCAGCTCCCCTTTCAACTCGGCCGGATAGTTTCCTCTCGCCTTGGCGAAGAGTCGGAGACGATGCAGATCGGGAAACTTGAGACGGTACTTTCCTTCCAGCGCCCCGCTGATCCACTCGTATTTGAGATGTTCGAGGTGAAGCGTGAGCAGACGGCTCCTGTAGCGGGCATCTGCCGTGAGCAGACTCTTTTTGAGCCGGCCTTTGCTCTGCAGAGAAAAAGCCGTCTCTTTCCCCAGGTCGGTTCCGGTGAGTTTGAGGATCTCCTGACGGTTCCAGACGCCCTGGGCACGCAAAGTGTACTCTCCGTTGAGTCGGATCAGATCCTTCAGGCGAAGCGTCCCGTCCACTCGGCCCGAGGCGGCCAGCGGTGCCTGGCCCGCCAGAGCGAGGATCGAGGGGATCCCCACTCTCTGCAGGCTCAGCTCCAAAGCCCCCCGGTCGTAGAAAAAGGCCGTCTTCCCCTCCAGACTGGGGCTCGTCCCCTGGACCTGCAGCTCTTTTTTCGGTCGGTTCCAGTAGAACTCTCCCTGCATCTTCCAGGGGCCGTAGAGGGTCTGTCCGGTCAATTTCTTCAGTCGTGAAAGTTCGGGGATATCGAGGAGATAGCCGCTTTTGAAGATCCGGAAAGCACGGTCGCTTCGGAAGTTTTTCAGCGTCAGATTCAGCAGGCCGCTGCGCAGAGCCGCCTCCCCTTTGAGGAGCTTTTTCTCCAGACGAAACTTTCCGTCGAGGGTATAGCTCTTGACGGGGGGAACCTCAACATGGAAATCCCGTTTCAGTACCGTCGGATCGATCCGCCCGTCGCGAACACTGAAGCGGATACCTCCCTCGGGGTTGGCCACGTCGTATCGGGGGATATCCACACTCAGGTCCAGCCGTCCCGAGGCGTAGGGAGGTCGCCCGGCCAGGGCCAGGAGCTGAGCCACCTGCGCTCCGGCCGCCTGGGCCCTGATCCCAAGAAGCTGCCCCTTTTCGACCCGAAAAGCATACGAAAGCGCGGCATCGAAACCGTCCCCTTTCCCACTGACATCCAGTCGGGAAGGGGTTCCTTCGAGCACTCCTCTGAGATCCAGATGTACCGGATAGCGCCGCCCGTCCAGCTCCACCGCTTTGGCCCGGAGACTGTAGGGCAAGTCGAAGTGCATTCCAAACCATTTGACGGGGCCCCGGGCTTCGAAATGGAGACTGTCATCGACCCGGCCGCTGACCGCCAGTGAGGCCGGTCCCGGCTCCAGCCGATCCAGCACCACACGGTGTGCGGGAACCTTGTAACGCAGATAGAGATTGGCGGCGGGAAGAAGCAGATAATTCCGCCCCGGCGGCGTAAAGAGGACCACGGCGATCAGTGCGACCACCGTCAAAAGAAGCAACAGCGTTTTTTTCATCCGAACCCCGGAATTTGGATTGGGGACATTATAGCAAAGCTGCCGGGACCATTAGGAAACAGGTTCAGAGGGCTCCCAGAGCTTTCTTGACGTTGTCGTCGGCCATGGAGATGTTCCACTCCGGTTCCCAGACCACCTCCACGTCGACATTCTTGACACCGGGGACCCGCATCTCCACCGCATCCTTGACCCACTGGGTCAGCATCTGGTGCAGCGGGCATCCCCGGGTTGAGAGGGTCATGACCACTTTCACGTTGCAATCCTCGTCGATGATCGCGTCGTAGATCAGCCCCATCTCCACCAGGTTGAATCCCACTTCGGGGTCGATGACATTGCGTATCGCATCGTAGACCTGCTCTTTGGTAATGTCACACATTCTCGTTCCTTTCAGTTATCGCACCACACTCTGGGGTGCAACTTTATGTTTTGTTATCGAACCCTCTGAAAAACCCTCGGGAGAGTTTTCACCTGATGGCGACAAAGGAGCGCTCAACCCGTGAAACGTGACGCACACTTGAATCATTCACCACTCTCGGCTTTTCCAAAAGAGAGCATCCATTTCACACTGGCGAGCATGAAGCCGGCTCCCACGATCAGGAGTGCGACGCCTCCATAGTAGAGATCATTCCATTTCAGGAGGATCCCCACGCCGGCGACGACCACGCCGGCCGCGCTCAGAGCGAACTCCCAGTCCGCCATCTTTTTGGGGTACATCTCATGGAGCATCGGTACCTTCTGCTTGCCGACCAGGGGGCTGTAGCGTTCGAACCAGACCAGAAATGGGATGATCTTGTAGAGGTGTCCCGTGATCAGGAACGTGACGAACCCCATGATCAGGAACCAGGCCGAGGCCAGCACCACATTCTCCCAGTCGGCAAAGAGCGAGACGAGGGCGAGGAGCGCGGCGACCAGCAGGGATCCGTATCCGAAGAACATGGAACGGGCCCAGATATCGTTCTCTTTCCGCGCCCTCACCTTGTAGATCAGCCAGACCTGACGCATATAGAAGGCAATGGCCGCCAACATGACGAGCATCGCGACAAAACGCCCGGCGGAAAAGCCGATCAGTGTCGAAAAAAGGTGCAGAAGCACCCCGCCCACCATCAGGTTGAAGGCCCGATGGATCGGTGTCTCGTCAAAACCGTGAGCCAGACCGAACATCGGCAGCAGGATCAGCGAGAGCCCCATGACGGTCAGGACCACGTAGCCGCCCAATACCAGCACGGCATGGGTCCCCAGCCACCAGGCGACATCCACCTTGACCCCGGCACCGATGGCCAACGTCAACAGGAATCCCACGACAATCCCGGTGGTGAGAAAGAGGTTGGCCGCGACGGCGGTCTTGACCGTCAGGGTAACGTTCTCCGCCTTTTTGAGGGTCATGAGGGTGTCGTAGAGGTAGATCAGCATCGCCGTCAATACCAGAAGCCCCCCATAGGGAAGCACCGCCGGAGCGATCCAAAAGCCTGTCACCATCGTCAGTGTCCCGATCAGCAGGAGCGGCCAGATCATATAGTAGAGATCCACCGAATAGTGACCCACTTCCACGACGACGGGAATCAACTGTGCCATCGCCCCGAAAATGATCATCATCACGAAGCCCAGCAGAAACCAGTGGGCCCATCCCGCGATCATAGGATCGAAATGCCCATGGAGCGGATCGAGAAAGAGCAACAACACCGTCCCGACGAAAAAGAAGATCGACCCGATGATGAAAAAGGGGGCGATCATGCCGAAGGGAGGGGCATAGTCCCTCGAAACGGAAAACATCTCTGCCTCAGCCGTCGCAGTGACTGTCGTCGAGGTTGGCCGATTCGCTGGCACCGGGCTTGTAGGTGAAGACCAGCTTCACCCGGCCGTCGGGCAGAGTCTCCTCCGCGATCTCATAGTTCTCACCCACTTTATTGAGCAGCCCCATGGGCTTCTTGTGGTTGATCATCACCAGCTTCTTGTCCGGACCGTCGATGAGCTTCAGTCCGGCCATGGCGTTGACCATGGGCTCGGGAGGGCCGCACTTGGAGGTATCGAACTCATAGACCTGGGTCTCCCCCTCTTTATAGGTGAAGAACGGGACCGTGGCCCCGGGGACTTCGATAGGTTCTTTGATGATATCTGACATATTTACTCCTATTTAAAAGATGGCCCATTATAGAGCGGGAAAGATTTGAAGTACTTGATTTGGATCAAGAGATGATGAAAAAAAGCGAAATTCGGTCATTTCTCCCGTCGGGGGAAATTCCTCTCGATGAAATCCCTTGCCATCGTGTCGAAGCGCTGCATCCTCTCCCGGCCTTTGGGGAGTTCGTTTCGAAGCCGCTTCATTTGAGCGAGGAACTCCCCCACCCCTTCGGGGAGGATCCCCTCGAACCAGCGGCGGATATGTTTGGCGAAGGCCGGAGAGCTCCCCGAGGTAGAGAAGGCTACCGTCAGATCCCCCTGCCGTACATAGGAGGGGAAGATGAAATCACAGTAGCGGGTGTCGTCGACACTGTTGACCAGGACCCGGCTGCTGCGGGTCTCCTCGAAGATCTGCCGATGCAGATCGACGGTGTCCGTGGCGACGATCACCAGATCGTATTCGAGAGCCTCCCCGCTCCGATAGGCGCGCGGCAGCAGCGTCAGGCAGTGCTCCCGGGCCAGCCGGGCCACCGGATCGGAGACCTCCCTCGCCACCACCGTGATCTCTTTGCTGAAATCGAGCAGCTTCTCCAGCTTCTCCGCGGCGATGGCACCGCCGCCCACCAGAAGGATCCGTTGATCCTTCAACTGCAAAAAGGCTGGGAAATAGGCCATAGCGCTCCGACTCCTACCTGCGGATCAAAAGAGGTTCTTCTTTTTCAGATCCCCGTGATAGACAATGTCCTCCGCCTTGGTATTGGGGTCGTTGAGCCAGTCGGGGGCCTCAGGGGACTCGGCGAGATTCCTGATCTCTTCGTCGAGCATCTCCTCCTGATAGGTCATCATCATGTCGGCGGCGATGACAAGAGGGTGTTCCTGGATCTTCACCAGTTTTTTGATCTCTTCACCCACATCCTCCCCCTCGATGGTGACGATGATCTTGCCCTTCTCCTTGTCGCCGAAATGGTACTCACAGATCTCGCTCGCTTCACACCACGCTTTGACCTCATCGAAGTTGTCACTTTTGCATTGCACGACTATGCTGGAAACATTCATACTTTTCTCCTTTTATTTGATCGTCCACATCATGACAGTCTTATCGTCACTTGCGGCAAAAATCGTCTGATCATCCTTGAAGATGATGGTATTGATGGTACTCCTCTGCCCTTTGAGAATAGCGATTTTGCTGCCCAGTCCCAAATGGTAGATCGTGATATCGTCGTTCTCGTCCATGGCATAGGCCGCCCGTTCGGCACTGGGACTCAACGCCGCAGCATAAACCATAAAGGAAGCCTGGAAATATCCCCCTTCTCCGGTTTTCCAATTGTACCAGGAGGCCCGCCGGTCTTTTCCTCCGCCAACGACATAATCCTTCTTGATATCGACCTTGAAGAGATTGTCGACATTCTGACCGCTCAGCCGCTTCACAATCTCTCCCGTACGGGTCCGAATCACCGTGATCTCCCCGCTTTCGCAGCCGAAGGCCGCCAACGTCCGATCCGCATTGAGAGCGAAATCGGAGAATTTCGATTCACTCAACTGCTCGACATATTTCTCTTTTTTCGTCTGCAGGTCGAGCAGGGAGACTTCGTTGCTCAGATAGCCCAGCAGGACATGGTCCTTGTCGACGAAACGGGCTTTTACCACCGCTTTTTTGTCCTGGGCGCTCAGGATCTGCTTCGTGACGTTGTTTTCATGGATTCTCAGATCGACATAGCCGCCTTTGCCGCTGTCACTGAGCAGCAGATAGCGCCCATCCAGATAATCGACACTCGCTACCCGGGCCGGGATCGTATCCCCCATGAAATCCTTGATGGGGGGAATGCGCACCTCATGAACGAAACGCTTCTGCACATAGTCATAGACCTGCAGGATGCCCCGGTCCGTACCGATGACAAGCCGATCGCCCGACAACACCATATCTTTGGCACCACCCTTGAGCTCGATCTTCTGTACCGGCGTATAGGTCGAAGCGGCCATCAGGCCCGTCAGCAGTGCCAACCATACGATCAGGAGATGTCTCATTCCGATCCCTTTCCTAGCTGAGTATGTCCGGCTCCCTTTTCAGGCGAGCTGCTCCTCTATGATACCGAGAATCTTTCTGGCGACCTCCTCCTCCTGTTCCGGGGCGAAGCGAACGGCGAAAAGATCCTCTTCCGCGGCCAGAAAGTTCTCGAAGACTTTCGACGCTTCGATGATCTCGGGCAGCTTCGCCAGCATCTCCTCGCCGATCGCCTGCTGAACCCGCTCGGGAAGATAGACCAGATAGTTGTAGTCCTCCGGATTGATCTCGTCAAAGTCGTCGTCGATTTCTGGGTCGTACTCATTGGGATCGACGACAGCAAGATACCGCAGCTCGTCGATCTCATCCTCGATCCGCGAGAGGAGTCTGGGGAAATGTTCCAAAAGTGTTTCTCTATCCATGGTCATGCTCCGGGTTTTGATCTTTTGATGCGGAGGTATTATAGCTCCCGGCCGCCCAAAGGAAGATGAGCCAGATCAAGCCTCTACCGCGGCCGGAAGCGGAAGGGGTTGGAAGGTGATCGCTCCTGTGGGACATCGGGAGAGGCAGAAGCCGCAACCGGTACACCGATCGTCATCGATCACCGGATTGAACATCCCCGCAAAGAGGATCGCCTCCTCCAGGCAAGGCTCTTTGCAGGAGAAGCAGATCGTCCCGTGGTGTGCCATGCAGGAT
>JALWZI010000072.1 GCA_027002755.1 Campylobacteraceae bacterium
CAGGAATGGAAACCGCACTTCTTTTTAACTGATCAGATAATGCATACAGCTCTTCTTTGGGCAATGCTTTGCAAAGAGTATATATCTCTGCCACCAACTCTATGGATCTCTGCCAGACTTTCAGATCCTTATAGTTCGTCATCCACCCTACTCCCAAATCCTCTCACTCCCACTCTCACTCCCACTAAACACCAACTTTCTTACAAAACGGATGATACTCCCCCTTCAGGCCGACGGGTTCGAGATGGCGGATGGTGGAGACGATCTCGATGGAGGGGCGGGCTTCCTGGAGGCCGAAGCCGTTGCCTTTGAGGATCTCCTCGTAGCTGCGGGTATGCAGGTCCGTGAAGCCGCCGCTGAACTCGATCTCCTCGCCATCGACGGTGATGGAGCGGTAGGTCCGCTGTCCCTGGGCTTTGATCTCGTCGGGAATATAGTCGTAGACGACGGAGAGGAACCACCGGACATTGGCATGTCTGAGCTTGAGGTGGCCTGCGTTGGCATAAGGGGTCTTGAGGTGGACGATGTTCTCCTCCACCTCTCCGAAGATCCAGCTGAGCATATCATAGAAATGGACCCCGATATTGCTGGCGATACCCCCGCTTTTGGCCTCGTCCCCTTTCCAGCTGATGAAATACCACTTGCCCCGGCTGGTGAGATAGGTCAGATCTATGTCGTAGACCCTGTCGGGATTCTCCGCCAGTTCGCGGCTCACCTTCTCCTTCAGAGCCACGATGGAGGGGTGCAGACGGAGCTGGAGGATATTGTAGACCCGCCCGCCGTTGCGCCGCTCCACCTCTTCGAGGGCGTCGATGTTCCAAGGATTGAGGACCAGCGGCTTCTCGCAGATGGCATCGGCGCCGCTGCGCAGCGCCCAACGGATGTGGGCATCGTGGAGGTAGTTGGGGCTGGTGATGGAGACATAGTCGATCCTGCTCTCCTCTTTCATCCGCAGCTTGTCCACATGGCGGTCGAAACGCTCGAATTCGGTGAAGAAGTGGGCTTCGGGAAAGTAGCTGTCGATGACCCCGACACTGTCGCAACGGTCCATGGCCGCCACCAGGTCGTTGCCGGTCTCCCGGATCGCCTTCATATGCCTGGGAGCGATATAGCCTGCCGCTCCGATCAAGGCAAATTTTTTCATAGGATCCTTCCCTTTTCAAGTTTGTAGATTTTATCGCATCCTTCCAGGGTACTCAGACGGTGCGCCACGATGATCAGAGTTTTGTCCCGGCTGATCCGGTAGATCTCTTCCATGATCCTCGCTTCGGTCTCGTTGTCCAGGGCCGAAGTGGCTTCGTCGAGCACCAGGACCTCCGGATCGGTATAGAGGGCCCGGGCGATGGCGATACGCTGCTTTTGGCCTCCGCTGAGCTTGACCCCACCCTCTCCGACATGGGTACTGAGCCCCTGATGATGCTCCGCCAGAAAATCCCAGATATCGGCCTGTTTCAGAACCTCGATGATCCTGGCGTCGTCGATCGGTTCGTTCATGGCGACGTTCTCCGCCACCGTCCCGTCGAAGAGATAGATCGTCTGAGGAATGTAGCCGATCTTCCGCCGCCAGCTTTTGACATTGCGCTCCGACAATTCGGTCTCATCGATATAGATCGTCCCTTTCTGAGGGCGGTAGAGCCCGATGATCAGATCGACCAGCGTGCTCTTGCCGCTGCCGCTCTCCCCGGTGAAAGCCACCTTCTCCCCTTTGCGGATAAGAAGATTGACATCCTCGAGGACCGGCTTCCTCTCGGCATAGGCGAAAGAGAGATGCTCCAGTCTGATGCTCTTTTCAAACTCTATCGGTTCGTCTCCCAGCTGTTCCACTTCATAGAAGAGATCGTTGTGGACGATATCCAGCGATCTGCTGTAAAAAAGAACCTGGTTGTAACTACTGATGATCCGATTGACCGAAGGCATCAGACGATAGAGCCCAAGGACGAACATCGACAGCAGCCCAAAGGCACTGGAAATATCGGTCTGATATTTGAAAACCAGATAGATGACGATCGACGCAACGAGAGAGAACCCGATCGCCTCAAGAAAAAGTCTCGGAAAATGGGTAAGGGTGGCATTGATGATATTGGCTCGGGCATAACCGTAACTCGCCCTGGCAAACTCCTCGAGGATCTTCTCTTCATTCCCCCGAAGTTTGATCATCTTGAAGTTGCCCAGTACGCGGTTGATGATATTGTAGAACTTTCGCTGAAATGCCTCCCGGCTGATCCCCTGCCGTTTGATGAGACGCGAAACCGTCTGGGTCATCAACAGACCATTCAGGAGTAGAACCAGTGTTAGAACCAGTGTGATCTTCCAGTTGACATAGAGGAACATGGTATAGATCAAAATGATGATGAAAATCTCACTCACCATTAAAAGCATCGAGGAGATAAGTGTCGTCAGGTTCTGCGCCTCGTTGACGATCGCTTTGGTCAGCTCGGAGCTGTTGCGCTCGATGAAGTGACGGTAGGGCATCCCCACATAGTTCTCGAACAACCGGTAGGCGATCAGGTGATACCGTCCCTGGGAAAAACGGGCCAGCATATAGAAATAGAAGAGATTGAAAACCGAACGAAAAAGGTAGAAGAGGATCAACGCTATACCAAAGGCGATAACGAAATGGGACTCCTGTGTAAAACCAAGAGCTTCATAGACCCTGTGGTAGTAAACGTTGCTCTGGATCAGGTGAAAATTGCCCGCCACGGCAATGAACGGCATGATGACTGAAACCCCGGCCGTCTCGACCAGAGAAACGACCAGGGAAAGGATCAACAGACCTATCAGAAATCGCTTGTCATCCCGTGAGAGCAGCGCATTGAGTTTCTTGAACAATGGCTACAGTCTCCCGTCTGTTTTCTCTTTGTCGACGATCCCTTTGATATCGAAGAGCACGGTCGATTCGTCGCGTCCAAGGTTCAGTGTCTTGAACTCGTTATGGGCGACAGCCAATACGACTGCGTCATAATCAGTGACAGTTTTCAGTGACAGTGAGAGTTTGTCACCATTCTGCCCATTCTCACTCCCACTTCCACTCTCACTCTCCCCCGGTAACAAATCTATCCCGTATTCATGTTTCACCTCTTCGGGATCGGCCCAGGGATCGTAGACGTCGACCCGGCAGCCGAAATCCTGCAGTTCACGGATAACGTCGATGACGCGGCTGTTGCGGATGTCGGGGCAGTTCTCCTTGAAGGTGATGCCCAGGACGAGGACGCGGGCATCTTTGACCCGGTGGCCTTTGTGGATCATCAGTTTGACCACCCGGTTGGCGACATGGATCCCCATGTTGTCGTTGATCCGGCGGCCGGAGAGGATCACCTCGGGGTGATAGCCCACCTCCTTGGCCTTGTAGGTCAGATAGTAGGGATCGACCCCGATGCAGTGGCCGCCCACCAGCCCCGGCTTGAAGGGCAGAAAGTTCCATTTGGTCCCCGCGGCGGCCAGGACCTCGTGGGTATCGATGCCGAGTTTGTCGAAGATCAGGGCCAGTTCGTTGACAAAGGCGATGTTGATATCACGCTGGGCGTTTTCGATCACCTTGGCCGCTTCGGCCACCCGGATGCTGGGGGCCAGATGGGTGCCGGCGGTGATGACACTGGCATAGAGTGCATCGATCTCTTTGGCGATCTCGGGCGTGGAGCCGGAGGTGACTTTGAGGATCTTGGTGACGGTGTGCTCCTTGTCGCCGGGGTTGATCCGTTCGGGAGAATAACCACAGAAGAAACCCTCGGTTTCTTCTGTGAGTGAGGAACTATTGTCGGATGAGATGTATTTGAGGCCGGAGACCTTTTCCAGGATGGGGACGCAGACCTCTTCGGTGGCTCCGGGATAGACGGTGGATTCGTAGATGACGATATCGCCGGCTTTCAGGACCTTGCCGATGGATTCGCTGGCCTTTTTGAGCGGGGTCAGGTCGGGGGTCTTGTGCTCGTCGATGGGGGTGGGAACGGTGACGATGTAGACGTTGCAGTCTGCGAGGTCATCCAGCTGATTGGTGAAAACCATGCCGTTGTCGATCGCCTCCTTGACCTGCTCGTCGCTGAGCTCCAGGGTCCGGTCGTGTCCGGCTCTAAGCTCGTCGATACGCCACTGGGCAATATCGAAACCGACGACGGGGTATTTGGCGCTGAAGGCGTGAGCCAGAGGCAGGCCCACATAGCCCAGACCGATGACGGCGATTTTTTTTTCAGACATTGTAAAACTCCCTGTACCATTGGATAAATCTCTCGACCCCCTCCTGGATGGGTGTCGCGGGCCGGTAGCCCAGATCTTCGATGAGGTCACTGACATCGGCGTAGGTCTCCGGGACATCCCCGGGCTGGATCGGCAGGAGGTTCTTCTTGGCCTCTTTGCCGATCGCCTTTTCGATGGCGGTGATGAAATCCATCAGTTTGACAGGATTGTTGTTGCCGATGTTGTAGATCTTGTAGGGGGCTCTGGAGCTGCCGGGATCGGGGTGTTTGCCGCTCCACTCGGGATTGCCCCTGGGGGGATGGTCGATGACGCGCACCAGCCCCTCGACGATATCGTCCACATAGGTGAAGTCCCGACGCATATCTCCGTAGTTGTAGACATCGATGGGGCGATCCTCCAGGATCGCTTTGGTGAAGAGGAAAAGGGCCATATCGGGCCGTCCCCAGGGGCCGTAGACGGTGAAGAAACGCAGCCCCGTCGTCGGCAGGCCGTAGAGGTGGCTGTAGGTGTGCGCCATCAGTTCGTTGGACTTTTTGCTGGCGGCGTAGAGGCTGATGGGGTGGTCGACGTTGTCGTGGGTGCTGAAGGGCATCGTCTCGTTGAGACCGTAGACGCTGGAGCTGCTGGCATAGGCCAGGTGCCCCACACTGTAATGGCGGCAGGCCTCCAGGATATTGACGAAGCCGACGATGTTGCTGTCGACGTAGGCGTGGGGGTTGACCAGGCTGTAGCGCACCCCCGCCTGGGCGGCCAGGTTGCAGACGGCGTCGAACTTTTCCCGCTCGAAAAGCTCGTCGATGGCGGCGCGGTCTTCCAGATTGAGCTTGACGAAACGATAGTTCCCGTATTTGTCACTCTGAACGGGCCTGGCGTACTCGATCGCTTCGTCCCCCTCGATGCCCGTTTCCCGCAGTCGGCCGTATTTGACCCGCACGTCGTAGTAGTCGTTGATGTTGTCGAGACCGACCACCTCATCGCCCCGTTCCAGCAGACGTTTGGCCAGATGAAAGCCGATGAAGCCGGCGGTGCCGGTGACGAGAATTTTCATGGAGATCTAACCTTTGTAGTTTTCGAGGTATTTGGTGTCGAAGTTGTTGGAGATGAAATCTTCGTTGCGCATCATTTTGCGGTGGAACTCGATGACGGTGCGCACGCCGCCGACCTCGAACTCGTCCAGCGCCCGGCGCATCTTGGCGATGGCCCGGTCGCGGTTCTCGCCCCAGACGATCAGTTTGCCGATCATGGAGTCGTAGTGGGTGGGGATGATGTAGTTGCAGTAGGCGTGGGTGTCGATGCGGACATCCTTGCCCCCGGGGGCGATCCACTTCTGGATCTTGCCGGGGCTGGGAAGGAAGCTGACGGGATCCTCGGCGGTGATCCGGCACTCGATGGCGTGACCTTTGAGGGTGATCTCTTCCTGGGAGGGGAGAGCCTCCCCTTCGGCGACCCGGATCATCCACTCGATAATGTCGATGCCGCTGACCATCTCGCTGACGCAGTGCTCCACCTGCAGACGGGTATTCATCTCCATGAAGTAGAAGTTCTTGTGCTTGTCCACGAGGAATTCGAAGGTCCCCGCCCCCTCGTAGCCGATGTGTTTGGTCGCCCGCACCGCCGCCTCGAGAAGCTCCTGCCGTCTCGCCTCGTCCAGGACCAGGGCGGGGGACTCCTCGATGAGCTTCTGGTGTCGCCGCTGCATGGAGCAGTCCCGCTCACCGATATGGATGGCGTTGCCGTGGCTGTCCCCCATCACCTGCACCTCCACATGGCGGGGAGCTTCGATGAACTTCTCCATATAGAGGGTCCCGTCGGCGAAGGCATTGACCGCTTCGGCTTCACAGGCCAGGAAGGCGTTTTCGATGTAGCTCTCGTCCTCCACGACCCGCATCCCCCGGCCTCCACCGCCGGCGGCGGCTTTGAGGATGACGGGGTAGCCGATCTCCTTGGCCAGTTTCTTGGCGGTCTCGGCGTCGGGGACGGCCCCGTCGCTGCCGGGAATCGTCGGCACCCCCGCTTCGGCCATCACCTGCTTGGCCTTGGATTTGTCGGCCATCATCTGCATGACCTCCACCCCGGGGCCGATGAATTTGAGGCCGTGGTGGCCGCAGATCTCCACGAAGTTCTGGTTCTCGCTCAAAAAGCCGTAGCCGGGGAAGACCGCGTCACACTCCGCCAGCTCCGCCGCGGAGATGATGGCGGGGATGTTGAGATAGCTCTCGTGGGCCTTGGGGCCGCCGATGCAGATCGCGGCGTCGGCCAGCTTCAGATAGTGGGCGTCTTTGTCCGCGGTAGAGTAGACCGCGACCGCCTCTTTGCCCATCTCTTTGATGGTCCGGATCGCCCGCAGAGCGATCTCTCCCCGGTTGGCGATGAGGATCCGCTTGATCTCGGCCATCTCAGAGCTTCTCCACCCGGAAGAGGGGCTTGTCGTACTCTACCGGCTCGCCGTCCTCGACCAGGATCTCCAGGATCTTGCAGTCGTATTCGGCCTCCAGCTCGTTCATGATCTTCATCGCCTCCAGGATACAGAGGGTCTGGCCTTTGCGGACGGTATCGCCGACCTTGACGAAGGGAGGGGAGTCGGGGGAGGGAGCCGCGTAGAAGGTGCCCACCATGGGGGAGGTGATCAGCTCACCCTTGGCGGCGGGTTCACTCTGCTTCTCTTCGGCTGTAGGGGCCGAAGCGGGCACGGCTGCGGGCGCCGCGGTCGAAACGGCCGGAGCGGCTTTGGCGGCGGGAGCCGTCTCCACGACGACGGTCCCTCCCTTCTCCATCTCGATCTCGAAATCCTTCTGTTTGATCTGGATCCGGTTCAGTTTGCTCTTGCCGAAAAGACGCATCAGCTCTTTGATCTCATCAAGTTTCATTCTTCGTTTCTCCTCTGGTTTCAAGGGCTTTGGAACGCCCTTGAGATATAATGGCAATATTATATCCATACTTGCATAACAAAGCGTTTTTGCACCGAATTCCCCCGAAATGCGGCTTTTTCGGCCGAAAATTACCCAAAAGGAATGAAAATGGGCCTCAAATCAGACTCCTGGATCCGAAAAATGTCTCTGGAACATGAGATGATCACCCCCTTCTGCGAAGGGCTGGTCGGCGAAGGGGTCGTCAGCTACGGGCTCAGCAGCTACGGCTACGATATCCGGGTCAGTGACGAGTTCAAGATCTTCACCAACATCAACGCCGAGGTGGTGGATCCCAAGGATTTCAGCGAGAACAACGTCGTCGATTTCAAAGGGGATATCTGTATCGTCCCCCCCAACTCCTTCGCTCTGGCGCGCACCGTGGAGTATTTCCGCATGC
>JALWZI010000073.1 GCA_027002755.1 Campylobacteraceae bacterium
ATGAAGAGTGGTTCAGCGAATACTACACTGCCCATCACCGGGAGGAGCTGCGGCTTTATCCCGGGATCCGGGAGCTGCTGTCGTGGCTGAAGACCAGGGACTGTCTCCAGGCCGTCGCCACCAACGCATACCGCCGCTCCACCCTGGAGACCCTGGAGCATCTGGGGATCCGGGAGTTCTTCGATGCGGTGGCCAGCTACGACGACGTGCCGCGGGGCAAACCGGCACCGGATATGCTGTTGAAAATCCTGGAGGAGCTGCAGGTCTCACCCGCGGAGGCCCTCTTCATCGGGGACGGTCCCCGGGACGAGATGGCCGCCGAAGCGGCGGGGATCGATTTTGTCCGGGTCCAGTGGGGATTCAGCGATCATCACGAGGCTGTCGAGAGTGTGGAGGAATTGAGAGAAATGCTGGAGCGTCGCTGCTGTCGCAGACAAGCCATCGTTTCGTCATCCTGTGCTTGACCCTGGATCCAGTGTATTATGGGTATTCCAGGACCTTGATTCCGGGTCAAGCCCGGAATGACGGGAATGCTTCACGGAATGCAGTGGGGTTCAGGCCTCTTTTGTGAGAAGCTCCCGGGCGAAGAAGTAGATCGCCGCATTGTAGAGCGAGAGGAAATAGAGACCGATCAGAGCGATAGGCAGGAGGAAGATGGAGACGGTGAACCAGGAGAGGATGATCGCCGCCACGAAGACGATGGCTGTCCAGAGCAGGATCAGCAGGAAATAGTCCTTGTTGAGAGTGCGTTTCCAGAATCGGGGGTTGAAGAGCAGAAAGCTCTTGAGAAAGGCACTGCCGAAATCGGGGGCCATCATCACTTCGCCCAGGACTCCCGGGAAGACGTATCCCAACCACATCGAAACGATCATCATCAGCAAGAGGCTCCCGAGGGTCCCGGTCGTATAGATGGAGGCGGCAACGGCCTCCATATTGCCGCTGTTCATGCTCTGAATATCAATGTTCATTCCGATCAGCCCTACGAAAACCATCGCCAGAACCATCATGATGAGGAAGATTCCCAGAAAGCCTCCCGTGGCCACATCGAGATGACGGGTCAGAAAATCGCCCAGCTTGGTCCGGGCGGCAACGTCGGCCATCTCCTCGCTTCGGGAGAGCTCCGGGATCTGACGGGCGACGAAGATCTGGATCGCCAGGCTGAGGATCGAATAGGCGAAGGCGAAGGCGATCCCAATGAAAGGAACGATCTTCAGCAGCGCCAGGGTGACCAGGATGGCAATGGCCGCCAGAGAGAGGGCGACATTGCCTTTGAAAAAATTAACGGCGATATTGATCGCTTCTTTGTTGCTCGGTTTGATCATCTTCCACTCCTTATTGCTCGACATCTGTTGAAACTATTGTAGCAGGAAAAGCGCAGCGGCAAATGCAAACCAGGTCGCCATAACGGTGCTGTCTACCAGGACCCGCCGCCTCCGCCGCCGCCTCCGCCGCCGGAGAAACCGCCGCCGCCGGAGAAGCCGCCGGTCTCGCTGGGGGGCGGGGAGGAGACGGCATCGACGGAGTGGGCGTAATCCCCCAGATCGTCGAAATCCCCATAGTACCAGGCGGGAGTAGCGATCCCCAGAGCGGTGTAGAGCTCTTTCCAGGCGTCGGTCATTCCGAAGAGCATCGCATAGGGCAGGAGCCGGTCCAGATAGTGGGGATCCTCTTTGAGGAAGCGGCGGATCCGGTCCTTCTCGACCCGGGAGATGAACTCTTTGAGCCCCAGGAGATAGCGGTGCATCTCGGCACCTTTCGGGGTGAAGGGGCCGACCCGGCGGTAGAAGTACCAGATGACTCCGCCGATGAGGAAGAGAGTACCCGGGAGGCCGAAGATCAAATGGTGCAGATCCGTGATGGAGAGCAGATTCCCCAGCAGGACAAAGGCACTGAAGGCGGTCCAGAGCGTTGCGAAGATCCCCTGGGAGAGGCTGCGGGTCCGCCAGGCTTTGTGGATCATGATCAGACCGGTCCCCAGAAAGACCACGGTGAAGAGAGAAAGGATCAGCAGTTCGGGGTGTCCCCCCTCGATCGTTTTGTAGGCGACGAGGCCAGCGATGGGAAGGGCCAGGAGAACCGCCTTGAGAATAAAGCGGAAGCGGGCCTTGGTAGGTTTCTCCCGGAAGTATCCCTCTCTGACGGACCAGTTGTAGAGGATCTCGTCCAGATCCTCCAGACCGG
>JALWZI010000074.1 GCA_027002755.1 Campylobacteraceae bacterium
GACTTCATCGCCCACGAGGAGTTCGGCGTCGAAGATATCGACCTGCTGAAATTCGGCCGACATTTCCGCCTCCCCGACGGTGCCAAACTGGTGGTGGGACGGCACAAGGAGGACAACGAAGCCCTCCTCAAAGTGGTCAACCCCGACTACATCCCCATCCGCCTGCCGGTCACCGGCCCCTACTCCCTGCTCTACCGGGGCGCCACCGAGGCCGACCGCCGCCTCGCCGCCCGCATCGCCCTCACCTACGGCAAGAGCCGAGCCGGGGAACTCTACCGGGTCAAAGTAGGAGATAACGAATACGAGGTGGAACCTTTCGAGACCAAGGCGGAGGCTCAGAGGTATTTCGTACTGAAGCCGTAAACAGTTTCTGCAAATTTCGCCTTCACAAAAGACCTTCGGAATACTTTAGGCGATATTCCTCTCAAATAACTTCAGCTTCACATCCATCCCCGCCTTTGCGGGACTGAAGTCCCGCCTCCACGAAATGATCGGAGTTGTTTGTTGATTAGCCCACCAGTGGCAAGGCAGATAACAGTACCCCTGATACCCAACCTCTCTAGCATAGAATATCATACTAAAGATATCACTAAATTTTGCAGCACATGGCGTATTCACCCGGACGTCAGTACTTCGCGTTTTCTTTTTCTTTGCTTCGTTCTCTTTTTCTTTGTCGCGAAACAAAGAAAAAGAAATGAAGGGAAATCCTATGGATGGTTCAGCCTCATTTAAAGTTCCCTCGGCTATAATGCCGTCACTTCTTTCCCGGGCCCTTAGCTCAGCTGGGAGAGCGCCACGCTGGCAGCGTGGAGGTCACCGGTTCGATCCCGGTAGGGTCCACCATTTCCCCGTTTTTTCCAATCCAATACAGTATAAATATTCCAAAGATAATCCCCAAAATATGGTTATTTTACCCTAATACCTCTCCATTTCCGTCCAAAACAATCCGATCTAAGCCAGAAATTTTAAGGGCAACTTTGGGGGCAACTTCTGCCCATTCACAATAGAGTGTTCTGAAAAACCGAAACGATCTTTTTCCGTCATCCCGAACTTGATTCGGGATCCACGGTACGATGAGTATTGCAAACCCTGGATTCCGGGTCAAGCCCGGAATGACGGAAGTTTTTCGGAGGAGTCAATTGCGGTTTTGACATCTTCTACTCCCAGCCGTCGCTTTTCACCCTTTCCCGATGCTTCTCTTTCCGATAGCTGCTGCGGTTTTTCATCTTCTGCAGGCGGTTGAGGTTGCTCATCTCGGCTTCCCGGATCTCCTGAAGATCCTGTTGGGAAAAGTCGTCACGATCGATCTCTGAAAGGAAGCGTCGGTAGTAGGCTTCGCTCTCCCGCAGGTATTCGCTGTCCAGACGAATGCTCTCCAAGGCATCCAGCTTCTGCATCAGTTCGGAAAATCGTGAGCGGAAATCGGTGGCGGAGGTCTCCGGACGGCGAAGCATCCGAAAGAGATTTTTGCCGATCTTCTCCAGATGGGCGATATATTTCTGGCGTCGGTACTTCTCGATCTGTTTCGGAGTGTAGCGTCCGGAAGACGGGCTCATCGTTCGATGATGATGGGAGTCCCGGGCTTCACGGCGCTCCAGAGCCAGTCGAGGTCTTTGTTGGTCAGCGCGATACAGCCGTTGGTCCAGTCACGGGAAAGAGTGTAGCTGTCACCGTGGCCGTCCCGGTTCCAGTAGGGCTGACCGTGGAAGGTGATGTAGTTCCCGGGTTTGACCCCCAGTTTCTTGGCCCGGGCCAGATCCTCGGCATTGGGGTAGGAGATGGTCATGGCGCGATATTTGAGGCTGTGGCAGCGCTTGTCCACGATCCGATAGTGTCCGACGGGCGTACAGAAATCCCCCTGCTTGACCTTGGGGCCTTTGCTCATGGTGTTTTTGCCCAGGGAGGTGCTCATCACTTTGATCACTTTTCCGTTGTGATAGACATAGAGTTTGTGCTCCGACTGTTTGATCACCACTTTGTCGGCCGCACGATCGGGACGGAAGGGAACCGGTTTGCAGTCCTTGGCACTGTAGCGTCCTCCCGGCTTGCCGGTGGGAAGGCTACAACCGCCGATCCATATGACCATTCCTGCTGCGAGAAATGTGTAAAGTTTTTTCATACCCTGTCCTTGGTTCAACCCATATCACACATCAGCCAGTATGGTTTGGGTTTAAGTTT
>JALWZI010000075.1 GCA_027002755.1 Campylobacteraceae bacterium
TGTATTTGAAATCGGTGCTCACCAGGGCCCCGACCGGACAGACCGCCATACACTCCCCGCACTGGGCGCAATCGCTCAGATCCCTCGTATTGACGATGGTCGACTTGTAGCCTCCGGTCTCGATGGCCAGTGCGTCGTCTCCGATGATCTCCGTGCAGGTGCGTACACACTTTTCGCACATGATGCAGAGCGCCGGATCGTAGCTGATAAAGCCCCAGTTTTTCACCGGTCGGTGCTGATCTCTGGCGGCGAAGGTCTGCTGATCTACCGCAAACTCCAGGGTCTTGTTCTGCAGGTCGCACTCGCCGCTCTTGTCGCAGACGCCGCACTCAAGAGGATGGTTGACGTCGTAGAGCTTCATGATGTTCTGGCGCTCCCGGAACAGCTCATCTCCGGAGGTCCGAACCACGGCTCCTTCCACCGCTTTCTCCTGACAGGAGAGGATCATCCCCTCGACCCCTTCGACCTCGACGACACACATCCGGCAGGAGCCGATGGGTTCGACCTTGCTCAGGTAGCACATTGTGGGGATGTAGATCCCGTTCTCTCTCGCCGCCTGCAGGATGGTATTGCCCTGCCGGGTCGTCACCTCTTTTCCGTCGATGGTCAGCGTGACCGTCTCGGGCATCTTCTTCACTTCGCTCATCTCACACCGCCACCATCGAAATGTAGTAACAGCGCATACAGCGCTCCGCCTCGGCGATCGCCTGCTCGCCGGTGAAGCCCAGGTTGACCTCTTTGTTGTTGGTCTTCCGCTCCTCCACCGTCAGCTTTTCACTCACCTGACGGGGAATGCCGGGCATCCAGCCGGTCACCTTCTCGTTCTTGTCGTAGACTTTGAGCTTGTTGAGATGATCCTCCATGATCTCCTCGTCGGTGAGGCTCACCTTGCCGTCGTAGATGTAGCGACTGATGACCGAAGCGGCCCGTTTGGCCTGCCCCACGGCATTGACGATGGTCATGGGGCCGTACTCACAGTCCCCGGCGGCGAAGAGCCCCGGGCGGCTGGTCATGTAGTCCCGGCCGTTGGTCAGCAGGGTGTTCCAGCTGGTGAGTTTGAGCTCCCACTCTTCGGGCAGGATACTCAGATCCGCCGACTGGGAGACGGCGGGGATCAGCCAGTCGCACTCGATCTCGAAATCGGCCCCTTCGATCTTTTCGAGTTTGGGACGGCCGCCGTCGGGATCGGGAACCAGTTCGAAGCGGTTGCAGATGAGCTTCTTGAGCTTGTTGTTCTCGTCCACGATCCGCTCGATGGCGGCGTGGAAGATGAACTCCACCCCCTCTTCCACCGCTTCGTGATACTCTTCGTAGGTGGTGTTGCGGATGATGGTCTTCTCGTCCCGGCGGTAGAGCATGATCACCTTCTTGGCCCCCTCCCGGACGGAACAGCGCACCACGTCCATGGAAGTGAAACCCCCGCCGACACAGACCACGGTCTTGTCCTTCAGTTCGTTGGAAGCAGGAGAGCCGATCCCGTACTTGTGCCAGAGATTGACCTTGTCCAGCATGGCGATGGCACCCCAATAGCCTTCCATATCCTCCCGCTCGTTCTCGGCGCGGACCTTTTTGGAGAGGCGGGTACCGAAGGCCAGGAGCACCGCGTCATACTCGGCATCGAGCTCCTTGAGCCGTTCAGCGTCCACCCGGTGGTTGGTGTAGACATCCACGGCCTCCAGGGAGGTGACCAGCTCGATATCCTTGTTGTACTTCTCGATGGGCATCCGGTATTGGGGAACCCCTACAGCCACTTCACCGCCCAGAACGGGGAGCTCTTCGAAGATATCGACCTTGATCCCCTCGAGCCCCAGATAGTAGGCTGCCGTCAGCCCCGCGGGACCCGCCCCGACGATCGCCACTTTCTTGCCGTCGTTGCGCAGAGGTTTGGGCTCCTGCGGATGCAGGAAGCCCAGGCCGTGATCGGTCTCGTAGTCGGCACCGAGGCGTTTGAGCTCCATGATGGAGATCGGCTCGTCCAGGTTGGCCCGCCGACAGGCATCTTCACAGGGGTGGGGACAGACCCGGCCGCAGGTGTGGGCCAGGGGCATGGTCTGACGGGTCGCCTCCAGGGATTCGGTGAAGACCATATCCCTTACGCCCTCGATATAGGCAGGGATGTCCACATGGGAGGGGCACATATCGATACAGGGAGCCGTGACCTTGGCGA
>JALWZI010000076.1 GCA_027002755.1 Campylobacteraceae bacterium
GAGACATCCTCCTTCTCCTCCGCCTCCTCCTGCTCCTCTTTGGTGTGTCGGGCTTTTGTGGGCTGCCCGTAGGCCATATTGACAGCGATCATCATCAGGATGACTCCGCCGATGACCTTGATGGAGTAGACATTGATCCCGAAGAGTCTGAAGAGGAACTCTCCGGTGAAAAGGGTGACAAGGGAGGCCACAAAGACCGTCAGACTCGCCCGCCAGGCTGCCGGATAGATATTGGCAGGAGTGGGGGGTGAGACCATCGTCACCAGCAGGCCCGCGGCGGCGATGGGGTTGAGAATGGTAACCAGGGCGATAGTATCGTGCAAAAGGATGGGAAAGTAGGATGGGATCATTGAGGTTCTCCTTCATTGCCGTTCTGGGAACGCAGCGCGTAGAATATCGTAAAAAAGAGTATCCCGACAAAAAGCACCAGCACGAAGTTTTTCTGGATGAAAAGGACCAGGTTGATCGCCTGCTGCCCGAACTCGTAGCCGATCGTGAGGAAAGTGGCCGCCCAAAGAACGATTCCCAGAATATCGAAAAAGAGGAACTTCAGATAGGGGTAGCCCGACATCCCGATCGTCAGCAGAGCAGGGATGTGGGTTCCGTAGATGAACCGTTCGAAGACGATGAGCGACGATCCCCACTTTCGGAACCAGGCGAGGACCCGTTCTTTCTTCCAGGAGGAGCGTTCCAGCCACGCCATGGCCCGCCGTTCGAAGAGCCGTCCGAAGAGAAAGACGGCATTGTCGCCGAGGAAGGCGCCGGCGACCGCTACGGCGAAGGCTCCCTCGAAAGTGAAGACTTCTCCACGGGAGACCAGCCAGCCGGTCAGCATCAGGCCGATCTCTCCCTCCAGAACGCTCCAGATAAACAGGGCCAGATAGCCATATTTCATCAGGACCAGTACCGGAAGGCTGAAAAGTTGCAGAAGCATTAAATCGGGTCCTTTCGGTTATTCAATAATCAAGTTCAGAATGACGATAGATCCAGCTTTCGAACCTGTCATTATACACCCGACTGGATTCAGGTGATCCACTGCCAGATCATCACGCCGCTGAGAGCTACTGTGACGAAAAAGGCCAAAATGGCAAAAGTGTTTTCGAAGCGGCTGGCGAGATGGCTGCCCATGATCCTGGGATTGTTGGAGATCATCCAGGCGATGAGGATCAGGATCGGGATCAGTATTCCATCAAGCACCTGGGAGTAGTAGAGGGCGTCGACGACGCTGAGGGTATGGCCCAGATTGATGACCGCTCCTACGAAGATCGCTCCCACGAAGACCAGGTAGAAGCCTTTGGCATCACTGACCCGGTTGTCCATCCCCTCCCGCCAGCCGAAGGTATCGGCGACGGCGTAGGCAGTAGAACCTGCCAGGACCGGGATCGCCAGAAAGCCCGCCGCCACCAATCCCAGGGAGAAGAGGGCGAAGGCGTACTCTCCGGCGGCGGGTCGCAGGGTGTCGGCCAGGGTATGGACATCCTGGATGTCGGCATGGACGCCATAGAGCAGCACCGCGCCGGTGACGATCATGGCGTAGGCCAGGAGGTTGGACCAGATCATCCCCACCATCGTATCGAAATCGGCCTCGTCGGCCTGGACGACGCTGGTCTTCTCCTCCCGTTCCTCCGAAGCCTGCCAGAACATCAGATAGGGGGAGATCGTCGTTCCCAGCATTCCCAGGGCGGCGATGATCCAGGCGCTTTGAAGGTGGATCTGGGGGACGAAGGTATCGGCGAGGAGCTTCAGTACCGGAGGCCTGGCCAGGATCGCCGAGACGATATAGACTCCCAGCACCGCCGTCAGCCAGATGAGCACTTTTTTGACGGTGCGGTAGGAGCCGAAGATCACCAGGGCGGCGATGAGGGCGGTGACCAAGAGGAGCCAGTGGATCGTGGGAAAGCCGAAAAGAATATGAAAGATCGCCGCCAGGGCATTGAGATCGGCACCTATTGTGAGAATATTGGCCACCGCCAATACCATAACCATCAGTACAGTGAGTTTTTTCGAATAGAAGGCGGTGGTGATCTCCGGCAGGCTCTTGCCCGTGACGATGGCGATGCGGGCGGCCATGTTCTGGATGGCGATCATCATCGGGGTCGAAAGGAGCAGCAGCCAGAGCTGGGAGAAGCCGGTGGTGGCGCCTACCACGGTGTAGGTGACGA
>JALWZI010000077.1 GCA_027002755.1 Campylobacteraceae bacterium
GGGGTCGGCCGAGCGCTTCGCCCTCCAGGCCGCTCTTTTCCGACAGGTAGGCTGTGAAATCGTCGAAAGTTTCGAAGTAGGGAGCGGCGAGGATCAGGGCGGAGAGTCGCTGCATCGTTTCACCCTGGTCTCCCCGGCAGCTTTTGGGGGCGAAGACGGCCCGGATCCGGCTCTCGAGCTCGTTGATCGTCGCCGCCTCTTCCAGATAGAGTTTGGCCAGGCGCCCCACGTCGGCATCGGCGAAGCCGAAGATCCGGGAGAGGGCCCGATCCTCCATTCGCCGCAGATGCTCCCGGTTGATCTGGCGCAGCCGCTCCGGGTCGAAGCGGACAGGGGAGGGGGAGAGCTTTCGGAGATCGAACCACTCCACCGCTTCGGGAAGGGTGAAGATCTCCGTGGGGGTTTCGTTGCCCAGCAGGAGCAGATAGTTGAGGATGGCATCGGGAAGGAATCCCTCTTCCAGGAGTCTTTTGACACTGCCGGAATGTCCCGTTTTGGAGAGCCTTTTCCCCTGCGGGTCGAGGAGGGGAGGGAGATGGGCGTAGGCGATCGCCTCGTCGAAGCCCAGGGCTCGGCGGATGTGGATCTGCCGCGGGGCATGCCGGAGGTCTTCCTCCTCTTCGATGACGAGGCTGATACCGCCGATCATGTCATCCACGGCTGTGGCGAAATCAGAGCCGGGGACCCCATCGGTGCGGAGAATGACGAAGTGATCCACTTCGCCGGGATCGGCTTCGATCTCCCCTCTCAGGAGGTCGGTGAAGCGGATGGCATCGACAGGTTTGCGGATCCGGATAGTGAAGGGGATCCGCTCCTCCCGGATTCGACGAAGCTCTTCGGCATCCATCCGGGTGCAGCGGCCGCTGTAGCGGTAGGGACGGTTTTCGGCTTCGGCACGCCGGCGTTCCCGTTCCAGCTCCTCTTCGTCGCAGAGGCAGAGGAAGGCTTTGCCCTCTTCCACGAGCCGGACTGCCAGATGCTGGTAGCGTCCGAGCTGATCGCTCTGGTAGAGGGTCTGATCGGGTTGGATGGCGAATTTCTCCAGCAGCTCACGGCTTTCGCCATCCTTGCCTTCGGTGATGCGGGCTTTGTCGACATCCTCGATATGGAGGATGAATCCCTCCTTTCGCTGTCTGGCGACGATATAGTTGATCAGAGCGACCCGAAGACTCTCGATCGACAGATCCCCCCTCGGTAAAAGCGCGTAACGCAGCATCTGGACTCCGGCATATTGGTTTGGGGAATTATAGCCAACGGCCGTTAATCTTCTTCATCTTCGTTCGTGCCGCCGGTGACGGTATCGACCACAGCCCCTCCCGCCGCGCCGACCATATGGAAGCCCGTCCCTACGACGGAGCCGGCCACCTCGATGGGAGCGGTGACGACGGAGGTGCATCCGTTAGTGAGAACCGCCGTCAAATAGATCGTTACATTGACAAGGATTTTTTTCATGAGATCATTTTATCGGAACAAGGGGGTGGGAAGGTAACAGGGGCCCCCGCCAGGAGCGGAAGCGAAGGGTTATTTCAGCACGCCGATCTTTTTGAAGTAGGCTTCGGCTGTGGGGTGCATCGGGGCGCCCAGCCCCTCCACAAGAGACTCTTTGGTGATCGCCTTGTAGGCGGGATGAAGTTTCTTGAACTCATCGAAGTTATCCAGAATCGCTTTCATGATAGTCGTGACCGCTTTGTCATCCATGTCTGCACTGGTGACCAGTGTCGCTTTGACGCCGTAACTGGGGGTCTCGTGATCCACCCCTTTATACATTCCCGCGGGGATCACGCCTTTACCGTAGAAGGGATATTTTTTCAGCAGCGTCTTGACGGTGGGGCAGGATTTTTCATCGATAGGGATCAGATCGATATCGACCGAGTTGGCGGCATCCTTGATATTGGCGGAAGGGTGCCCTACAACATAGAAATAACCATCGATGAGGTTGTCTTTGAGCGCGGTGGGGGACTCGGCGGCACGAAGTTCCTGGGCCGCTTTGAGTTTGTCAAAGCTCAAAGCGGGTGACTCTTTGAAAAGGATCTCCACCGTATTGCGCTGGCCGCTTCCGGGGTTACCGATGTTGATCCGTTTGCCGTTGATGTCGTGAAGTGTTTTGATGCCGCTGTCTTTGCGAACGACCAGTGTGAGC
>JALWZI010000078.1 GCA_027002755.1 Campylobacteraceae bacterium
CGGGCCAATCGGATCAGACTCTCCCCGGCTTCGACCCGGTGGACCAGGCTCTCAGGCTCGGCAGGAGGTTTGGGAGCCGTGAGAGAGGCTCGGACCTTCGGCACCGCTTCGACCGTTACATTCTTTTCGGTAGCGGGAACAGGAGGTGATACGGAAAGGTTCTCCTCCTGTGCATTCTCCTGGAGAGGAGGTGTCGTGACATTCTCCTCCGGTTTGGGCTCGGAAGGTTTGGGAGGGGGAGTGTTCACTGTCACTGAAGGGGTGGGGGCCGTCACCGGTTTCGATTTCGGTTTCGATGATCGTGTCGGCAGGATCTGACGGCGATGATGCCCTACCGGACGTCGAAGCTGTATCCGTTCCTCATAGTCGATATAGCGTTGGATCAGTCGCTGGAGCGTCAATCGGTGCCGGGCAAGATAGGGACGGGTATGGGGAAGTCCCCTGCTGAAGCGGTTCCCATGATCTCTGCGGGGAACCAGTTGTGCCGGATCGACGAAGATCAGTTGCACTTTATAGGGGTTGCAGTGCCGCAGCAGATGGAGATTGGCCGGGTTTCGGCAGCCGGAATCCGGTAGCAGACCCAGTGCCGGTAACGGGGCGTTCCCCATCAATCCCATGATCAACAGAAGGCGTCGCAGCGCCCTCCCGGAGAAAAGTCTCATAGGAAAGCGAGCATTTCCTTCATGATCTCCTCTTTCTCCACCACCGTCGTCTGGACGATCGGTTTGGAGAAGAGTTCGGAGATCACCGGCGGGATCTTCACGCCAAGCTGACGGCTCACCGCCTCCAGAGCTTCCCGGTCGCTGGCGGCTTCCAGGCCGATGGCACGGGCGACGGTCCGGCTGAATTTGGTCCACTCCGCCGTGGAGTAGATCACCGTCGGCATCGGCTCTTCACGCAGCTCTCTATAAGCTTTGAGGCAGGTGGCGGTGTGGGGGTCCATCAGATAGCCCCGCTCGGCATATTCAGCGATCACCTTCTCCCCCTCCTCGTCAGTGCTGAAGGTGGCATCGAAGTCTTCCTGAAGGCTCTTGAGCTCTTCCGAGGTCAGCCGGTAGACTCTGTCGCTGACAAGCTCCTCCATCAGCTCCCGGGTCCGTTCGGGGCCGAACTTGTCGAACAGTACCCGCTCCACGTTGGAGCTGATGAGAATATCCATGGCGGGAGATTCGGTCTGGATCAGACAGCGCTCCCTCAGATCGTACACCCCGGTGCGGATCCAGTCGGTGAGGATGTTATTGGCGTTGGAGGCGATGAGGATCTTGCGGATGGGGAGGCCTGCCTTTTTGGCGTAGTAGGCCCCCAGGGCGTTGCCGAAGTTCCCGCTGGGGATCGTCAGATAGATCTCCTCTCCCAAAGCGATCACATCCTGACGCACCAGCTCCAGATAGCTGTGGATATGGTAAATGATCTGAAAGATGATCCGGCCGAAGTTGACGGAGTTGGCCGCCGAAAGTTTCAGATCCCTTTTGCGCAACTCTTCCCGAAACTCCTCGGAAGCAAGCAGACTTTTGAGGGCATGCTGAGTGTCGTCGAAGTTTCCCTTGACCCCGATCACCTTGAGGTTGGGGGCATCCTCCGTCACCATCTGGAGCCGCTGAACATCGCTGGTCCCTCCGTCGGGGTAGAGGCAGGCTACCTTGATATTGTCACGGTTTTTGAAAGTCTCCAGCGTCGCCGGGCCCGTATCGCCGCTGGTGGCGGCCATGATCAGGTAGTGCTCGTTGCGGCGCTGCGCCAGCGTACTGAGGATCACACCGAAAGGCTGCAGCGCCATATCCTTGAAAGCCCGGGTGGGGCCGTGATAGAGCTCGCTGACATAGCAATCCTCTTCGATCCCTACGACCGGAACGGGGTTGTTGGGGTCATCGAAACGGTCGTAGCGCTCCAGTGCTTCATGGAGCAGCTCATCGTCGATATCGATCTCGAAGGCTTTGAGCAGCGCGAAAGCGAGGGTCTTGTAGTCACTCTGGAGATACTCGGAGAGAAATCCGATGCTCATATCCGGCAGGGATTCGGGAACGAAGAGGCCGCCGTAACTGGCCCTAGGATTGAGGATCGCCTCGGAGAACGAGACCGTGACGGGATGTTGACCGTCATTTCCTCTGGTTTCGATAAATTGCATGGGAAGACACCTGTTTTTAGGCGAATTATAGCGAAAAGCGCCTCCAGGCGCCACAGAAAGGGGAATCGTGCCTCACTCGGAAAGGATCAGAGCTCGATACAGGTGCCGATCCCGCTGCTGGTGAGGATCTCCAGGAGGAGGGAGTGTTCGACCCGGCCATCGATGATATGGGCCTTCTTGACCCCGCCTCGCAGCGCATCGATACAGGCGTCCACCTTGGGGATCATCCCGCCCCGGATCACCTCCTCCTCTTTGAGGCGTCTGGCCTGATCGATGCTCAGCAGGCTGATGAGCTTCCCCTCGGCGTCCAGGACGCCCGGTGTATCGGTCAGGAAGAGGATCTTGCGGGCCCCCAGGGCCACGGCGATGCGGCTGGCGGCCAGATCGGCGTTGATGTTGAACCCGGGATGCCCCAGGGTCTGGCTCCCGGCGATGGGGGCGATGACCGGAACGAAACCGTCTTCGAGGATGTTGTCCACGATCTCCGTATTGATCTGTTCGATCACACCGGTATAACCGAAATTCTCACTGTCTTTGGGGATCGCCTCGAGGAAATTGGCATCCTTGCCGGAGATCCCCACAGCCCTGGCACCCTGGGAGTTTAACAGGGCGACGATCTCTTTGTTGATCTCACCGCTGAGGACCATCTCCGCCACCCGCATCACCTCCCGGGTCGTCACCCGCTGCCCTTCGATGAAACGGGTGTCCACCCCCAGATCGGAGAGGAGCTTCGTGATGTTCTTGCCGCCGCCGTGGACCACCACCGGTTTCATCCCGACAGTATGGAGCAGGACGATGTCCTGGGCGAAACGGGCCTTGAGCTCGTCGCTCTCTTGAGCGGACCCGCCGTATTTGATCACGATGGTCTCGTTGCGGAATTTCCGGATATAGGGCAGGGCCTCCAGAAGGGTCTGGACGATCTCCATTTTACGTTGCATGGTACTCCTTCACATAGCGGTCCGTCGCCTCGAAGAGGGCGGAATCGATCTCTAATTGTAACTTCATCACCGAAAGCGGCAGCTGAAAAGACTCCATCTTAACGGCATCCTTGCCGGTGACCAGGAGACGGTCGGCGCCGTACCGTTTCAGCAGCGCATGGAGCTCTTCTTTGTCGAACCAACCGTGGTCGGGAAGGAGATGCCGGGCGACGACCCCTTCGGGCAGCCAGGGCTCCAGACGCTCCGGCCTGGCGATGGAGGTGGCCAGGACCATCCGCTCTCCCGGATCCTCCACGGTGACGATCCGGCGGTAGTCCCTCCCCTCCCGCAGTACCAGGTCGGCCCGTCGGGACGTGGAAGGGAACTCCCGAAACGGCCCCGCCGGCAGAACCCGGCGGTTGGGCAGACTTTCGGGTTCCAGAAGGATCTCAAACTTCTCGATCTCCACCCGGTTGAACCCGTCATCCAGCAGGATCAGTCCGGCTCCGGCTTCCAGGGCGTAGCGGATCCCCTCCCCACGATCTTCGCAGACAAGCACCGAGGCCGCCGGAAGGGCGCGGGCCATCTCCATGGCTTCGTCTCCCGCTGCCTCCACCGGGGCAAGAATCTCCCCCTCCCAACTCACCTCCACCAGGCCCCGGCTCCGTCGCCCGTACCCCCGGGAAACGATCCAGACCCGCTCGTAGCGTGAGGCCAGCGCGATGACGAAAGGGGTCTTCCCGCTTCCTCCGACCACCAGATTTCCCACGCTGATGATGGGGACCGGGAAAACCTCCCGCCGGGCCAGGAGGCGCCGTATCCCCATAGCGCTCCCATAAATCCAGCCCAACGGCGCCAGGACTGCCGAAAGGAGCCGATCACTCCCTGTCGGCCGATAGAACATCCGCTCCGCCAGAGCGTTCAGACTCCGTCGTTTCCGGGTCAAAACCGCTCCTCTCAGATATGGTCCGCGTCGATCCCCCGGACCGCCTCACAGATGGACAGCACCTCGTCGTCACTCAAGTCCGGACGGTTGGGCAGGGACATGGCCCGCTGATAGATCCCCATGGCCCAGGGGAAGTCGAAGAGTTTGAGCTGGTACTTCTCTTTGTAATAGCGGGTGGTGTGGAGCGGGACATAATGCAGGGCCACTTCGATCCCTTTCTCGGCCAGCTTCCGGGCGAAGGCGTCCCGATTCCGGTCGATCTCCACGATATAACGGAAATAGCTGTGGTCCGCATGGCGCAGCGGCAGCCTGAGATGCTTGAGCCCTTCGAGCTCCCGGTTGTAGATCTCGGCGATCTCCCGGCGACGGCGGTTGTCGGCCTCGAGTCGCTCCAGGAGCAGCGTCGCGTAGAGGGCGCTGTATTCATCCAGACGATACTGGCATCCGATGTCCACGATGTCGTAGAGATAGGGAGCGCTCTTGCTGTCCCGGACAATGGCATGGTTCCGCAGCAGCAGCGCTCTGTCACGGCACTCTGCATTCTGTGTCAGAAGAAGACCGGCGTCGAAACGCCCTGAGGATTTGTCCCCCAGGCCGGCGACTGCCATCAGCGTCCGGGGGTCCGACCCCAACGGCCGATCCTCTACCCGGGCACCCGGGGCCTCCGTCAGCTCTTCGATCACCCGGACATCGTAACGCTCTGCCAGTTCGTAGATCCGTTCCATCTCCGCCGGAAGTCCCGCCATGTGGTTGACGATCACCGCCCGAAGTTTCTTGCTCCGATTGGCTTTGAGCGCCTCTTCGAGACGTTCCGGGTTCAGGTTGTAGCTGAAGGGATCACAGTCGACAAAGATCGGTTCGGCATCGAAATGGCGGACCACTTCTGGCACATCGGCGTAGGCGTTGACCGAGCAGATCACCTTGTCTCCACGCTTCAGATCCAGAGCGCACATGGCCAGGTGGAGTGCCGCGGTGGAGTTGACAGTGCTCAGAGCATGGGGGAGGGCATACTGTCGGGCCGCCGAGACCTCCAGGGCCGTAACACTCCCATCCATTCCCTCTTCGACGGCACGGGCGATCCGCTCGGAAAGTTCGGCAGGAGGACGTCCTGCCCCTTCATACGAGATAGTTATCGACATCAGTGGATTTCCTTCATTTTCAGCTGAAAATACTCTGGGGTACTCTTGGATTATTCTAGCGCAAATCCCATTTCCGCACCGTTAATCTTCACAGGACTCTGCTCCCAGCTCCCGGAGCTCTCCGCAGCTGAACCCGGCGGCCTGACGTGCCGGAACGTTCAGACCGGAACGGATGACTTTTCTCAGCCCGTGGGCATCGAGGATCCGGCGAAAGGTGGAGGCGGGCTCCAGGCCCCGTTGGGCGCAGCAGTAGCGGAACCAGTAATCCCCCTTGCGGACATGCTCGATCTCTTCGCGATAGATTGTCTCCAGCGCCTCCAGGACAGCCCGGACCTCCTCCCGATCGGCGAAGGGGCGGAGCTTGCGCATGATCTGGGGATTGACATCCAGGCCCGTCGCTTCGTAGTGGCGCGGCACCACCGCCATCCGTTCCAGGACATCCCTAGCGGTATGGGTCGCCGCATCGAAAAGCCCCCGATGGACCGGAAAATCTCCGTAGCGGTATCCCAGACGTTCCAGGATCTCCCGGAGCATCCGAAAATGGCGCACCTCATCCTCCGCCACCTCCAGCCAGTCACGACGAAAGGCCGTGGGCATCTCCGGAAAGCGGTAGACCGCATCGAGGGCCAGATCGACGGCGCTGTATTCGATGTGGACGATGGAGTGCAGCAGCCTCGCCAATCCCTCCGTCGTATCGAAACGCCGCCGCCGGGGAAGCTCACGGGGCGGTACGATCCGACAGAGTCCGGCATAGGAGGGGGTCTCGAATCGCTTCGGAACGAAGCCCTCCTCCCCCCGGTCCTCCCCTGTGTTACAATAGCGCATCAAGTCGGCGATCGCTGCCGCTTTGGTATCGATATCCGCCGTACAAATTGCCGATTCGGCCAAGAGATAGAAATGCATGGAGGCATTATAACCGATGGAGATCAAAGCCCGCCCCATGGGCCCCTATCAGACCAACTGCTACCTGCTGGAGCATGAGGGTAAAACCCTGATCATCGATCCCGGTGTGGGTGCCGTGGACTGGGTGATCAAAGAGGCCCGCAATCCGGTGGCCATTCTCAACACCCACGGCCATTTCGACCACGTCTGGAGCAACGCCGAACTCAAAGAACGGCTCGGGATCCCCATCTACACACCCGAAGCCGACGCTTTCATGCTGGCCCGGGATCCCCTGGGGCAGGGGATGCCTCCCAGCACGCCCGATGTGCCGGTCCCCCCTGATGCTTCAATAGAGATCGGAGGGGTCCCTGTCACTTTCCGGCATTTTCCGGGCCATACCCCCGGCTGCTCCGCCATCGAGGTGGAAGATCTCTGGTTCTGCGGTGATTTCCTCTTCCGGGACTCCATCGGCCGCTGGGACTTCCCCTACTCCAGTGCCGAAGCCATGGCCAATAGTCTCCGCAAAGCGATGAGGATCAAAAAGGACTACCGTCTCCTGCCCGGTCACGGTCCCGAGACGACCCTGCGCCGGGAACAGCGTAATCTGCCCCTCTGGATCCAAGAGGTTGAACGGTCAATCTAGGACGTGCTTCTCCAGGACGAAGGCGTCGAAGCTCCCCTGAAAGACCCGCCGACCCTCCACACTGCCTGCCACCTCCACCCGGCGGCGTTTTCCCTTTTCGACCGTGACCCTCGCTTCGAAGGTGACCGCTTCTCCCTTGCGGACCGGAGCGAGGAAGCGCACCTCCGCCGCCCCCAGCACCACATGGGGATCATTGACCGCCGCCATGGCCGCATAATCCGCCGCGCCGAAGAGGAACCCCCCGTGGACCAGCCCTTTCGCATCGGCCTGCATCGCCCGGGTAGTGTGCAGGAGCACTCTGGCATACCCCTCCTCCAACGCCGTCACCCTTCCGCAGAGGGCCGTGTCGATCCCTTGATGGGTCTCAAGTTTTATCCTATTCATTAGAAGATTCCCCTTTATCTCTCCCAAGGGCGAAAATGAATTCCCGCATCCTAAAAAGATGCAAGGGCATCGTTTGTCGCTTGAACATGGGGATTCTCCCCTCTTTGTCTTTTGAAAACTTCCACCCTTTCGTTCGAACATGCCATCCAAAGGAACGTTTGAATGGACGTCAGTCTTTCGCGTTTTCTTTTTCTTTGCTTCGTTTCCTTTTTCTTTGTCGCGAAACAAAGAAAAAGAAATGAAGAGAAAAGACGGAAAGCAACTGTACCGGATTTTGGAGGCAGGGCTTTTACCCTACAGGCGGGACTGAAGTCCCGCCTCCCAGCA
>JALWZI010000079.1 GCA_027002755.1 Campylobacteraceae bacterium
CCCATCCCAGAACACCGTCGTGGACGTGACCGGGGATCCAGTCGGTGAAGTGGGCGATGGCGTTGACGGACTTGACCGCCTGAATGGGACCTTCCAGTGTGGAGAGCATGTAGAAGGTAGAGGCGAGAACCATGAATTTGATCAGGGGGTTCTCGGTCAGCTGGTTCCACTCACCCTTCATGGTCAGCAGCATGTTGATCGCCGAACCCCAGGAGGGAAGGATCAGAACGACGGAGAAGATCGATCCCATGGTCTGCATCCAGTCAGGAACGGTGGACCAGAGCAGGTGGTGTCCGCCGGCCCAGAGGTAGACAAACATCAGTCCCCAGAAGGAGAGGAGGGAGAGCTTGTAGGAGTAGACAGCCTGCCCCGACTCTTTGGGGAGGAAGTAGTAGATGATCGCGATGATGGGTACGGTAAAGACGAAGGCCACAGCGTTGTGACCCCACCACCACTGTACCAGCGCGTCGTTGGTACCGGCGTACATGGAGACCGAGTGATACCAGGCTCCCAGACCGCCGGAGAGGAAGTAGGTGGGAACCTCCATGTTGTTGAAGAGGTAGAGCATCGCCACACCGAGGAAACAGGCGATGTAGTACCACATGGAGATGTAGAGGGCTTTCTCACGGCGTGCACCGATGAGGCCGAACATCACGATCCCCCAGATCACCCAGTAGACGACGATGGCGATATCCAGAGGCCACTCCATCTGGGCGTACTCTTTGCTGGCGGTGATCCCCATTCCCAGCGAGATCACCAGGAAGGTCGCGGCGATCAGGTAGGCGAAGAAGCCGAGCTTCGCCAGGAAATTGATGAAGGGGAGCTCGGCCAGAGAGACCTTGAGCACCCGCTGGGCGGAGTAGTAGAAAGAGACCATGATACCGCTGACGGTGAAGCCGTAGATCACCACGTTGGTATGGAGAGGTCTCAGACGGGAAAAGGTCCCGTATTCACCCATCAGATAGTTGAGTTCCGGAAACGCCAGCTGAGAAGCGATCAGAACACCGATGGTCATTCCGACGATGCCGAAGATGACCGTGGTCCACATGTAGAGTTTGGCAACGGAATAGTCATATTCCAGCGCTGCACTAGACTGCATACAAGCCTCCTAAGTAAGATTTTGTTACGACGATGTAACGGTAACGGCTAATTATAGGTAAGGCTAGCTATAAAAAAACTTAAAAAAATGGAAAATGTCAGGAGTTATTATTTAATTATTTTTATTCAGGATAATTTAACTTTAATGCAGGAAGGCCTGTATCCAGGGGGAATCAGGCCTTGCCCTTGGCCGACTGGATGGAGTGGATGTAGCGGTAGTCGACGGTGATACTCTTCTCTCTGGGAAGAGCTTTGGCCAGACGTTCCAGCATCCCTTCGAAATCCTCGAAGAGGTAGTTGGCCATGGATCCGGGGATGGGGTTGATCTCGTTGAGATAGACCTCGTCTCCCACGACGAAGAAGTCGCAGCGGATCAGACTCCCCAGAAAAAGGGGATCGTAGATCCGTTTGAAGGCCTCTTCCAACCGCTCCTTGACGGGGGCATCGATCACCGCTTCCCGCACCCGGGAGTCCCGGGAGAAATCCCGATACTTCTTGTCGAAATCGAGGAACTCCTCCTTCTGGGGCTCCTCCACCAGCGAGAGCTCCCAGGCGGAGGTTTTGCATCCGGCCAGGTTGTACTCGAGGATCCCCTCGACGAAGGGCTCCACGATCACCTGCTCGTCGAACTCGAAGGCCACATCCAGCGCGTAATCCAGCTCCGACGCCTCCCGGACCACACTGACACCGATGGAGCTGCCCAGGTGCACCGGCTTGACGATCAGGGGAAAATCCAGATCCACCCGGCGTTCTTCCCCCTTCTGCAGCAGCCGGTACTCCAGGGTCTTGATCCCCAGGGCGTGGGCCAGGAGCTTGGTGTTGAGCTTGCTGTAGCTCAGCACCGAAGCCTCGATCCTCGGTCCGATGAAGGGGATCCCGAAAAACTCCATCATTCCCGCGATCTTGCCGTCTTCACCGTCACGGCCGTGGATCAGATTGAGCAGCACGTCGAAGGTCACCGGCTTGCGGCCTCCCAGCAATCCTCCTGCAGCGAAGAAACCGCCGTGTTCCAGTGTCAGCTTCTTCCCCTTTTTATAGTCACCGGAGCTGAAGGTCTTGGAGGTCATCCTCTCCCCGTCGATCAGATAGAACTCCCGTTCGCTGTCGACAAAGATAAAGAGGAGCGACGACCGCTTCAGAACCTTTTTGAGGGTGATGGCGCTGACGATGCTGATCTCATGCTCGAAACTCGATCCGCCGAAGAGAATGGCCAGGGTCATGGCTGCTTACCTTTCCGTACTTTCCCCACCGGGAAATTGATGCGCTATTTTAGCATTGATTGGTTTCGAGATATATGGAAGGGATTTGAGGACCGGACCACGGGGGGCGATCCGGAGGAGCGGTGTTGCGTTACTTTTTCTTCTTGTCGGAGGGCTTTTTACCTTTTTTTCCCTGTTTGGATCCGCTCTTCTTCCCGGATTTGGCGGCCTTTTTCGCCTCTTTCTTCCTGGCTTTGGCCTCTTTTTTCTTTTCGGTCGCTTTGGCATGGCTCTTTTTGGCCTTGGTCCGGCTCTCCTTCATCCTGGCTTTGTCCTTCTCGAGGCGCTTCTCATCCTCGGCCACTTTTTTTTCGAGCCTGGCGGCTTTTTTGGTGTCACCGCTCTTTTTGGCGGCTTTCAGAGCGGCCTTGTCTTTTTTGAGTTTCTCTTTGTCTTTGGAGAGCTTCTCTTTCATCTTGTCGGCTTTGGCTTTGGACTTCTCAGCCTTTTGGGCATGCTTTTTCGCATCCATCCCCGCCTTTTTGGCGACACGCTTCTTCTGCTTGGCCTCGCTGACCTTGACGTTTTTGTAGACATTATCGGCGATCTCGGGTCCGATACCGGGGACCTGCATCAGATCTTCACGGTTTCTGATCCGATGTTTCTTGCGGTATTTGACGATGGCGGCGGCTTTGACCGGACCGATCCCTTTGATGCTCATCAGCTCCTCCTGGGAGGCGGTCTGGGGATTGAGGCCGAAGGCCAGGCCGATGCAGAGGGTCAGAAGAATGAGGATTTTTCTCATGGCTTTCCTTTCTGTCAATAATGATAGGATCATTATAATCAGAAAAAGCGGAAAATTTGTTGAAATATTCAGAATGTCGGAGGATCAGATCAGCCAGTTCTGCATATCGAAGCTCTCTTCGTTCACCGGCATTGTCTTCCATCCCCCACTCTCCAGAACCATCACCTTCCCGCCGAAATACCCTGCGGCGTACCGCTCACGGTAAATGGGAAAACACCCGGCCCGAAAAGCGGCGAAGATCTCTTCGGGATTCTCCGGATGCCGGTAGGGAGTGAAGTCGAGTGAATGGAGTGCCCGCAGGGTCTCGTGCAGATTCTCATCCCCGTGAAGACGGGGACTCAGGAGATACCAGGCGGGATAGCTGACGACAGGATCCTCCAGAAGTTCGTGAAGGTAAAGGCGGGATTTTTTCACAATGAATCAGGCAATGCTCTGACAGTTTTGTCAAAGCATCTCGTAGAAGGTTTTGAAAATATAGGCGCTTTCGTGGGGACCGGGGCTCGCCTCGGGGTGGTGCTGCACCGACATCACCGGCTCATCCTTGTAGCGGACCCCCTCGACGGTGTTGTCGAAGAGGTTGACATGGGTCACCTCCGCAACCTCGGTGATGGAGTCGGGGACGTTGTAGTTGTGGTTCTGGGCTGTGATCTCCACGGTGCCGGTTTTGAGATTTTTGACCGGATGGTTGCCGCCGTGATGACCGAACTTGAGCTTGTAGGTGTCATAGCCGTGGGCGATGGAGAGCATCTGGTGCCCCAGGCAGATCCCGAACATGGGGATCTTCGCCTCCAGAAGCTTTTGGGTGCGCTCCTTCTCCTCGGAGAGGATCAGCGGATCCCCGGGACCGTTGGAGAGGAAGACGCCGTCGATCTCACCGGCTTTGAAGCGCTCGATGACCTCTTCGGCGGGGGTGTCGTTGGGGATCACCTCCACCTGCATTCCGGCGTGGGTCAGTTCGTTGAGGATGTTGCGTTTGATCCCGAAATCGTAGGCGACGATCTTTTTGTCTGTTTTGGGCTCTTCATAGCGGAAGGTCCGGGCGTCATAGCGTCCTGCCTGATGCACATAGGGTTCGTCGGTGCTCACCTCTTCGATATAGTTGATCTCCTCGATCCTGGGTGCGGCGGCCAGCATCCCTGCCAGCTCTTCCCGGTCATGGATCTCCGTGGAGGCGATCATCTCCATGGCCCCCTCGGTCCGGAGCATCCGGGTCAGGTAGCGGGTATCGATGTCACAGATCCCCATAACGCCGAAACGCTTCAGGAGGCTCTCCAGACTCTCTTCGCTGCGGAAGTTGGAAGGACGCTTCTGGTACTGCCGGACAATGACCCCCTTGCAGAAGGCCCCCCGGCTCTCCATATCCTGGGCGTTACACCCCACGTTGCCGATCTCGGGCATTGTGAAGGTGACGAACTGCCCGGCATAGCTGGGATCGGTGACGATCTCCTGATAACCGGTCATGGAGGTGTTGAAGACCACCTCCCCGACCGCCGTCCCCGCAGCCCCGAAACTCCGCGCCTCCAGAAAGAGACCGTTCTCGAAATAAAGCGAAACCTTCTGCATCCCTACCCTTTCCTTAACTATTCACTATTCATTATTAACTATTAACCTGCTGTGAAACGCATCGCGTTTCACAGCATCCCCCTCCGCTGCAGCTCCTCCCGGTAGAGGCGCTCGTAGAGCAGTTCGTAATCCTGGGATCCCGGGATCACCTCCCGCTCCATGTTGCGGATCTTGTTGTAGACGATGTCGTCGATCTCTTCGTAAGCGTCGGCGAACTCTTTGAAGGCCTTGAAGATCACGTTTCTGACCTGGTTTTCGTTGACGTCGTACTCGATGAGATAGTTCTCGTAAAGCTCATCAAGGATCCGGTGGGAGAGGTCGTTGTAGCGGTCGTCGTAGTTCATGATCACCCCGTACTCGGGAGCCAGCTTCTTCTTGATCATGAAAAAGAGCTGCCGCTCGTCGGCGTGCTGGAACTCGATCTCGTCGTAGTTCTCGTCGATGATCTCTTTGACCTTCTCATCCAGGGCCCGCTCCTGCTGGAGATTCTCGTCGATCAGCTCTTTGACCTTCTCCCGGACGGCATCTTTGCCTTTGAGAAGCTTGACAAAAGGGGCGTTGGCCAGATCGATCGCCACTTTGCTCGCCACGTATCCGGTCTGTTGCGGTTTCAGTCTCATAATTCCCCTTCTCTACTCGAATATCATTATCAAATTATAACCAGTTGCATCTGCCATCCCGACCAATAATGCACTGGAACCTGCTCAAATGTCATTGAACCCTCTAAATAACGTCCAAGAGAGGTTTCGCTCGATGGCGACAATGGAGCGCCTAACCCGTGAAACGGGCGCTTGCGTTCGCGACTGCCAGAGCTATCGAGTGAAACCGGTTGTTTTCCGGAAAACTCAATTATTAACTATTAACTGACGATTGTTCGCTTCAGCGGACAATCGTGTCTTCCCGCTCCGGCGAGGTGGAGATGATCCCGATACGGCAGCCGATCATCTTCTCCAGCTCCGAGATGTACTCGCGGGCGGTCTCGGGCAGCTCCTCGAAGCTCCGGGCGCCGCAGCTGCGCTCCCAGCCCCGAAAGACCCGATAGACCGGTTCCGCATCCTCCAGATCGTAGGGGACGTAGTCGATCTCCTCCCCGTGGACCCGGTAGGCGACACAGACCTTGACTTCGTCGAAGCCGTCCAGCACATCCAGCTTCATCAGGGCCACCTGGTCCGCTCCGTTGATCCGCACCGCGTGGCGCATCGCCACGGCGTCGAACCAGCCGCAGCGTCGGGGCCGACCGGTGGTGGTGCCGTATTCGTGGCCGTTGTCCCGCAGCCGCTGCCCCGCTTCCCCGAAATCCTCACTGGGGAAGGGGCCGTTGCCCACCCGGGTGCAGTAGGCTTTGGCGATGCCGGTGACCCGGCCGATATCCTTGGGATTGAGCCCCAGGCCGCTACAGGCACCGGCGCTGACGGTGGTGGAACTGGTGACATAGGGGTAGGTGCCGTGGTCGATGTCGAGCATCGTCCCCTGCGCCCCTTCCAGGAGCATTCGCTTCCCCTCCTCCAGGGCTTTCCAGACCAGCAATGTCGTATCGGTGATATAGGGCTCCAGCGCCTCTTTGTACTCCGTCAGCTGATGGAAGAGCTCCTGTTCGTCGGGGATCTCCACCCCCATCGCTTCGAAGACAGGGCGGTTCATGGCGAAGTAGGCCATGATCTTGTCGGTCAGTTTCCGGGGATCATGGAGCTCTCCCACCCGGTGACCCACCCGGGCGACCTTGTCCCCGTAGGCGGGACCGATCCCCTTGCCGGTGGTACCGATGGCTTTGTCACCCTTCATCCGCTCCCGGGCCTGGTCGATGGCGGCATGATAGGGCAGGAGCAGATGGGCCTTGTCGGAGATGTAGAGACGCTCCCGCAGATCGCCGAACTGGCTCATCTCCTCGATGAAATCGACGGGGGAGAGGACCACGCCGTTGCCCACGATATTGACGGCCTCGGGGTTGAGGACCCCCGAGGGGATCAGGTGCAGGGCATAGGTCTTCTCCCCGACGACGATGGTGTGTCCGGCGTTGTGGCCGCCGGCGAAGCGGCAGACATAGTCGTGGGTCTGGGCCATGTGGTCGACGATCTTGCCTTTGCCTTCGTCCCCCCACTGCAATCCGACGATCAGATCGGCTTGGTTTCTCATGCATTCCCTTTTGTCATTTTTTCTGCGATGCAGGCATCGGTCATCAGGGCGAAGCCCGCCGAGCGCACTCCGTCGATCCGGTAGCTTCCTCCGGTGGCGAAGAGGGTGTTGCCCTCGAAGAGCCGGAAGATCAGAGAATCGTAATAGCGGAGCTTGGCGTAGTAGAGCGGAGAGACGACGATGGAGGGATACTCCACCCCGTCCAGTGCCTCGCGGATCTTTTTCAGCTCCTCCGCCAGATCCTCGGGGTAGGGGCTCAGATCCTCCAGATCCTCCACTCCGTGGATCCGCACCAGAGGCTCCAGCCAGGCGTGGCCGGTATCGAGGATCCGCTGGATATGCATCGTCTTGAGATCCTCCAGGGCCACGCCGTAGCGTTCGCTCAGAAGCCTGGGGATAGCGATGTTGGCCACCTGAAGCAGTGGACGGATCTCCAGCCGCTCCAGCAGCGCCGTGGCGTCAGCGGCCACCCGGGCGAACTCCCCGCCCAGGAACTCGGCACCGATCTGATACTGCTCCCGGGTAGGAAAGCGGTAGACCGGCTGGATATAGAAC
>JALWZI010000080.1 GCA_027002755.1 Campylobacteraceae bacterium
ACCACCAGGACCGCCCGCAGATAGGAGGGGAGACGCCGTTTCTTGCTGTAGACCCTCTCCCCTTCGAGACAGGCGACGTTGAAGCCCCCCATCACCGCCGGCGTGATATTGTCGGGATGGTGCTCGTAGCGCAGAGCGGTGTTGAGGATCTTGCGCTTGTTGTACTTGGCCCCGGCGGCGACATGGGCGGCGGTGATGGCGGCGACGATCACCGCCGAGGAGCTTCCGAGCCCCCGGGAAATGGGGATACGGTTCGTGAACTCGAAGCGGAAGACCGGCTGCTTGCCCCCCGTGAGGCGCCGGTACTGTTCGTTGAAGATATGGAGAAAGAGGGTGTTCTTTTTGATCTTGGGGTTGTCAGCCCCCTCCCCCTTGGTGGAGACACTCAGAAATCGGGAAGGCTTGATGACGATCTCGTTGCGAAGATCGATGGCGAGCCCCAGGGTATCGAACCCCGGCCCCAGATTGGCACTCGTTGCGGGTACACTGATAAACACATCGGGCCTTTAGACGGCAGGCAGTCGATAGTCGGGCCGGTTTCCCGGCTCCCGTTCCAGTGCCTCCAGCGACGAGGGGAACGAGAACTCCTGCACAATGGTTTCCTCGAGAGGTTGCGTAATTATAGTCTCTTTTTCTTTGACGAAATAGAGTCGGCCCATGGCCTTGAGAGGGCGGCCGCCGTTGAGGGCGAAGGCGCTGACCGCCCCGAAGGGGATCCCCCGCAAAAGCCGCAGGGTCTCCAGAGCGATGTAGGTGAGCTTGATCCCCATCTGGCTGCCGGGGCCGTTGACGTAGAGGATCTCGTCGAGTCCCTCTTCCACCAGACGGTCCAGCTCCGGCAGCAGGATCTCCGAAGCGTAACCGTCCCGCTCCCAGCTGCGCTGCAGCTTCCCTCCTTCGTAGAGAGCGAACTGAAGGGGAGAGGCGACGGGGTTGATCAGGAGAGTCCGACTAGGCAAAACACCGCTCATAGTGGGGACTCCGGATCTGCTCCAGAGCCACCACCTCGTAGTTCTCCGCTTCGGCCAGCAGTTTCTTCGTGAGCCGATGGTTGAGATCGTGGCTGCCGGCGAAGGAGCGGTAGCGGCCCAGCAGGTTGTGCCCTGTCACCATCATGTCCCCCATGGCGTCGAGGATCTTGTGGCGGACGAACTCGTCGGAGTACCGCAGCCCCTCGGGATTGAGGACCTTGTGTTCGTCCAGGCCGATGGCGTTTTTCAGGCTGGCTCCCAGAGCGAGGTTCTGACTCTGAAGGTACTGGATATCCCGGGCGAAACCAAAGGTCCTGGCCCGGGCGATCTCCTCCATATAGCTGCTCAGGGTGAAATCGAAACGGAAACGCTGACGGCCGATGGCGGGATGGTCGAAATCGATCTCGAAATCGAAGGAGATCTCCTCGGAGGGCTCCAGCCGGACATACTTCTCCCCCTCCCGGATCTCCACCGGACGGCGGATCTTCAGAAAGCGTTTGGGGCGTTCCTGCGTGCGGATCCCCGCCTCCTGCAGCAGCAGACAGAAGGAGACGGCACTGCCGTCCATGATGGGCATTTCATTGCCCTCCAGGACGATCCGGAGATTGTCGATCCCGTGGGCGTAGAGGGCCGAAAGGAAATGCTCGATGGTGGAGATGTAGCCGTCGGGGGCTCCGATGACCGTGGCCATCCGGGTATCGATGACGGCGGAGGGGCTGAGGGGGATGCTCCGGCCCAGGTCGCTGCGGTAGAAGATGATGCCGCTGTCGGCATCGAGAGGCTCGATCCTCAGACGGATCGATTCGCCCTTGTGAAGGCCGATTCCCACCACTTCGGTGGGTTTGGCGATGGTCCGCTGGTGCATTCCTTCCCTTCTTGCCGCTCGGGCGGAGTTGTTGGACATATTATAGCCAAATTTTCATCAACGCTTTTTGGCCCGGCCGATGATCCGATCCGCTTCCCGGAAGACGGCGTCGATATGGCCTTTGATCCAGTTCTGTTTCATCCAGTCCATGGGCAGGACCTCCACGCCCTGGACCAGGACCCCGAAATGGAGGTGATCTCCCAGGGCCAGACCGGTCATCCCGGTCCGGGCGATCACCTGTCCGGCCCGGACATGCTCTTTTTCGCTCACCAGGACCGAGGAGCAGTGGCCGTAGAGCGTGTAGAGACCGAAGCCGTGATCCAGGATCGGCATATTGCCGTAGATGCCGTTGTAGCCGGCGAAAACCACCGTCGCCGGATTGGAGCTGACGATCGGCGCATGGCTGACACTGGCCAGGTCATACCCCAGATGGTAGGAGAGAGAGACCTCCCGGTTGCGGTCCCGATAATAGTAGTGGCGTTCATCCCCGAAATCGGCGACCCGTTTGCCGCTCTTGAGGGGATAGAAGGCTTTGAGCCGCCAGCGGGAGAAATCCACGGGACTGGGCAGTGCGGTCGATCGGTGGATCAGCTCTTCGTTACGCCGGCGCATCCCCTCGTTGACCGCTTTGAAACGTTTGAGCGGGTCGGTGATCGCCGCGACTTTCTCATCCTGCCGGGCGATCTCGGCGATCTTGCCGCGGAGGAAACGATCACTCAGGCGGATCCAGGAGACCCGGTAGCTCCTGCCGATACGTTCGAAGGCGATCTTCTGCTCGGTCCGGTTGCCGGCCTTGTCCACCGCCACCACTTTCGGGTCGAAGATCTCGTCACGGAACGGCCAGGCCAGCAGCGTGGCCCAATAGCCTTTGGCCCGGTAGGGGAGGACCCGGAAGCGCTTTTTTCCCACCTGAACATAGACATCCTTCAGATGCTCGTCCGTCGCCCGAAAGATCACCAGACCGCTGCCGCCCCTCACCACACTGGGGCTCCGGGCGACGATCCCCACTCTCGGTGGACGGGTATCCACCAGAACTTTCGCTTCCGACAGAGCGACATTTCCCCGCCCCAGATTCCAAAGGCTGCGGTCTCTCACCTCTATCATGAGATGCCAGGGGGCCTTTTGGGGATCGAGTCCGCTCTGTTTGGGAAGCGTGACGGCGATCTCGCTCTCACGGACCGGTGTCGTGAAGCTTCCCGAAGCGACGGTCAGCTCCTGCTTCCCATCACTGAGGACCGCCCGATAGCTTCCCAGCCCCTGCTCATCCCGAATCGCTACTTTGATCGTCTTGCCAGGCGCCCAGAAAAAGCTCGGCTTCAGCTCCACCGAGGGAGGGATCCGCTCGAAGCGGGGGGAGAGAAAGAGATAGCCCGCCACGCCGGCGGCCAGAAGGAGAAGCAGCAGCCAGAGCCAGCCTCCCCGTTTTTTGCGTCGGCGTCCGTATCCGTAGTTGCGTCTCATCGTGTCGTTATGACTCCTTCCTCTTTGATCCGTTCCAGGAGCCGTTCGATCAGCTCCCGGCTCTGCAGCCTATCCGTCTCGAACCCGGCGGCGACGGTGTGCCCTCCGCCCCCGAAGGCTCGGGCGATCCGCATCACGTCAGCTCCTTTGGAGCGCAGCGAGACTTTGCGGCTGTTTCGGCGTTCCACCACCAGGATCGCCACCTCCACCGTCACCAGAGAGCGGGCGTAGTCCACGATCCCGTCCAAATCGTCGTACCGGGCCCCGGTCGCTTCGAGATCCTCCCGGGTGACCGTCATCACCGCCACCTGCCCTCCCAGATAGAGCTGCAGCGATTCCAGGGCCCTGCCCAAAACCCGCAGCGATGCCAGGGAACGGCGCTGCAGCATCGCCTGGGCCACGCTGCCGGGCTCCACCCCCAGAGCGATCAGCTCCCTGGCCACTTCGAAACTCTCTTCGCTGACATTGGCGGTGGTGAAGTAACGGGTGTCGGAGATGAGCGCCGCGTAAAAAGCCTCGGCGCTGCCCCGGGGTATCTCGAAAAGGGGCTCCAGAAACCGGTAGGCCACCTCGGAGCTGCTCACCGCCTCCGGCCGGACCAGGTTGAGGGTGCCGAAACGTGTATTGCTGGGGTGATGATCGATATTGACGATCCGGCGCCCTTCCAGGTCGAAACCCAGCCGGTCCAGGCTGCCGCAGTCGCAGGAGATGATCAGCGAATCGTCATAGTCGATCTTGTGTTTGATCCGCCCGAACCCTTCGAGAAAATCGAGATGCCTCGGGAGCTCACGGGTCGCGTTGGCGATCTCCACCCGGTACCCCTCTTTTTTGAGGAGGAGGTAGAGTCCCAGGGAGGTCCCGATGGCATCGGCGTCGGGGTGGATATGGGAGAGGATGCTGACGGCGGAATGATCTCCCAGAAGCTGGAGAAACTGCTCCCGCTCCCTCGGAGAGAAATGGAGTTTCCGATCCCGGCTCACGCTTCGACCTTCATGGAGAGGTCGGGCCAGGTCGCCTGATGGATGATGCTGCCGGAGCTGACGGCATCCACGCCGGTCTCTGCGATGGAACGGATCGTCTCGAGCGTGACGTTGCCGCTGGCTTCGAGGAGGACATGGGGGAAGCGGGTGTCGCGCAGTGCCACCACTTCCCGGGTCGTCGCGAGGTCCATGTTGTCGCACATGACGATATCGGCTCCCGCCTCCATCGCCCGACGGGCCATCTCCAGGTCCTCGCACTCGATCTCCACCTTGGCGGTGAAGGGGATCCTGCGCCGCACCTCTTTCATGAACCGGTCCAGATCTTCGATGGTCCGCAGGTGGGTATCCTTGAGCATCAGGCAGTCATCCAGCCCCATGCGGTGGTTCTGCCCGCCGCCGCAGCGCACGGCGTATTTCTCGAAGGCCCGCAGTCCGGGACGGGTCTTGCGGGTATCGAGGAGCACACAATCGGTGCCTTCCAGTTCGGCGACGTACCGGGCCGTCAGGGTGGCGATGCCGCTGGCGTGGAGGGCTAGATCGAGGATCGTCCGCTCCAGAGCCAGCAGATCCCTCGACTCGCCGGAGACCTCCAGAAGCCGATCCCCGGGAGCGAAACGCTCACCGTCCCGGACCCTCCACTCCAGATCCAGCGGGTAGATCCCCGCCAGCGCCTCGATATACTCCCGGCCGGCGAAGACCCCTTCGCTTTTGGCCAGGATGTAGGCGCGGACCGGACGGGACTCGGTGATCCGGGCGAAGAGATCCCCCCGTCCCAGATCCTCCTCGACGGCACGGCGGACGAAATCTTCGATCAGACACTGAGAGACGGTCATCGGATCTCCAGCATACGTTCCAGGGCGAGACGGGCGTAGTGGACCGTCTCCTCCTCCACGTGGATCTCGTTGAGGGGAGTGCCCTCTTCGATGGATTTGAGGGCGCGGTAGAGATCCTCCAGGGTCGTTTCATTCATCGTCGGGCACTCGGGCTTGGTGGAGGAGAGGACATAGGTGTTTTTCTTGCGCATACGGTGGACCAGATTGTATTCGGTCCCCACCGCCACCTTCTGCTCGGGATCGAGTTCGTTGACATAGTTGATCAGCTGGGAGGTGGAGCCGACGAAATCGGCTGCCTGGACCACCTTGGGATCGCATTCGGGGTGGACGGCGATCCTGATGCCCGGGTATTTGCGCCGGTAGAAGTTGACATCGTCCACGGTAAAGAGCTGATGGACGGAGCAGAAACCGTTGAAGCAGAGCACGTCCGCCGCTTTGGGATCGCACCCCTCTTCACCGACGACGCAGGACTTGAGCCCCATCATATTGGCCACGTTCTGCCCAAGACAGCGGTCGGGAACGAAGAGGATCTTCTTGCCGCTCTCGAGGCCTTTCTCGATGATCTTGACGGCGTTGGAGCTGGTACAGACCAGACCGCCCATCTTGCCGACCTTGGCCTTGACGGTAGCATCGGAATTGATATAGGTGATGGGGAGGAGGTCCTCCCGGCTCACTCCGCCCTTTTCGATCGCTTCGACGGTATCGTCATAGTAGCTGCCGTCGATCATCCGCGCCATGGCGCAGCAGGCGATCTTGGGCATGAGCACCCGCTTCTCGGGAGCGATCACCTTGACGCTCTGCCCCATGAAACCCACGCCGCAGAAGACCACCCAGGGGTTCGTGTCGGCCTGGCAGCGGCGGGCCAGTTCCAGACTGTCTCCGGTAATGTCGGCCATCTCGAAAACTTCGTCCCGCTGATAGTAGTGGGCCACCACCGTCACGGGAAGCTCTTTTTTCAGGCGCTCGATCTCGGCGCGATAGTCGATACTCATTGCTTGGACCACCTTTGTGTTGGAAATTCCTGAATTATACACTATTCGTTTTTGGGTAAAATAGCGATCCGAAAACGAAACCCTATCGTAAAAAAATTACCCCGTACAGAACGAAAGGTCTCTTTGTGATACAGCTCCTGTCGAACTTCAACATCCAGTTCTACCTCGCCGCCTATCTCCTGGCCGGTATCCCCTTCGGCTATCTCCTGGCCAAGACCTTCGCCGGGGTCGATATCAAGCAGGAGGGCAGCGGCAACATCGGCGCCACCAATGTCCTGCGGGTCCTCAAGCAGCGTGATCCCGCCCTGGCCAGAAAGCTGGGAGCCGCCACGCTCTTCCTGGACGCCGTCAAAGGGGTCGTGGTCCTCCTGGTCGCCAAGTGGCTGGGTGCCTCCCCCTCCACCCTCTGGACCATCGCCGTTCTGGCGGTCTGGGGGCACTGTTTCAGCATTTTCCTCGGCTTCGAAGGGGGCAAGGGGGTCGCCACCGGCTTCGGGGTCCTGCTCTTTCTCCTTCCCGTTCCGACCCTGATCGCCCTGGCTGCCTGGGCCGTCGCTGCCAAAGGGCTCAAGATCTCCTCCCTCTCCTCCCTGATCGCCCTGGCGACACTGCTGATCGCCAGCTACGTGCTCTATCCCCAGGGGGTTCCCGGCATCGGCACCCACGCCCCGGTCTGGATCATCGCCGTCACGGTCTTCTACAAACATATCCCCAATCTCGTCCGGCTGTTCAAAAAAGAGGAAGCCCCCGTCGCATGAAGATCGAGATCCGCTCCTTAGAGATCCAGGCCGTGATCGGCATCCTTCCCAAAGAGCGTCAGACCTCCCAGAAAGTCATCGTCGATCTGGAAGCGGAGTATCGCTACAAAGAGGGAGAGTATCTCGACTATGCCGCCTTGGCAGAGCTGATCCGGCAAGAGCTTGTTGATGGAAAATTCGGACTGCTCGAAGAGGCACTCCTGGCACTCAGAGAGCGTATCTTCGAAGCGTATCCTCTCATCGAGAGCCTGAAGTTACGCTTGGAAAAGCCGGAGATCCTCGCAGATTGCCGTGTCGCCGTCAGCGAACGCTGGAGCCGTATCGACTTTTAGCCCGTTCATTTGAATAAAACAATGAATCTACACACAGCGTAGGTTGGGCTATTGCCCAACAAAAAAACGAGCCTTTGCCATGAAATGTTGGGCAAATAGCCCAACCTACAAGACTTCGTTTCCTTTTTCTTTGTCGCGAAACAAAGAAAAAGAAATGAA
>JALWZI010000081.1 GCA_027002755.1 Campylobacteraceae bacterium
GGCGATTCTCCGTACGAAGCCAAGGGCTTTCGTCCTGACCCACCTCTACGGCCAGAGCGCCAAAGCGGACGAGATCGCCGAGATCTGCGAGCGATACGGCGTCGTACTCATCGAAGATGCCGCCGAGAGCCTGGGGGCGACGCTGAACGGCCGGCAGACAGGACGATTTGGAAAATTCGGTATCTACTCCTTCAACGGCAACAAGATCATCACCACCAGCGGCGGCGGGATGCTGGTTGGCGATGACGAAGAGGCGATTGCTCACGCCCGCAAACTGGCCACCCAGGCGCGGGAGCCGACCCCCTGGTATGAGCACGAGGAGCTGGGATACAACTACCGGATGAGCAATGTCCTGGCTGCCATCGGCGTAGGGCAGATGGAGGTGCTGCCGGAACGGATCGCGAAAAAACGGCAGATCTTCGACTGGTATCGGGAGTCTCTGTCGGACCTGGAAGGGGTAGAGTGGATGCCGGAGATCCCCGGGAGCCTTGGAAACCGCTGGTTGACGACCCTGACGCTGCGCCGGGGGAATCCGCTGGAGATCATCGACGCACTGGAGAAGGAGAACATCGAGGCCCGTCCTCTCTGGAAGCCGATGCACCGACAGCCGCTCTTCGCCGGAGCCGAAATCTTCGGCGGCGCCGTCAGTGAGGATCTCTTTGCCCGGGGACTCTGTCTGCCCAGCGGGACGGCGATGGAGCGCGAGGATGTGGAGCGGGTGGCTGCTGTGATCCGAAAGGTACTCGCATGAGCCGATTGAAGCGGTGGATGAAACCGACGGCGGAGAAGCGCTTTCTCTTTTTTCTGAATGCGGATATCCTTCTCTCTCTTGTAACACTCTATACCGCCTATCTGCTCCGCTTCAATTTCCATATCCCTCCCAAATACCTGGAGCATTTCTGGCTCACCTACGGGGTCCTGACGGCGCTGAAAGTGGCGGCGATGGCCTGGCGGGGGCAGTACCGGATCGTCTGGCGCTTCTTCGGGCTGGGGGATGTACGCCGGGTGCTGGAGGCCCATCTGGCCGCCTATGGCCTCTTCGTGCTGGTGCTCTCCCTCTTCCGCACCGACTTCATGCCCTTTGCCCGGAGTATCTTCATCATCGATTTCTTTCTCTCTTTCCTGGTGCTCAGCGGGCTGAGGATGGCCAAACGGCTGCTGACGGAGTCCAGCCTTCCCGAGGGGCTCAAACCGACCCTGATCGTCGGGGTGGGAAAAGGCTCGGCCTTGATCCGGGCGGTGACAATGGCGGAGCCTGCCTACAAACCCGAGGCGATCATCGCCTGGCGGGAGCGGGGACTGGCGGGAAGCAAGATCGAGAATCTGAAAGTCTACGCTCCGGAGAGACTGGAGGAGCTGATCGAACGATACCGGATCCATACGGTGATCGTGGCGGAAGAGCTGGAGCCCCGGGAGCTCAACAACCTCATTGACCGGCTGGAGGATCTGGGGGTCCGGGAGATCAAGCGGATCCGGCTGCTGGGCGAGGGACGGGAGCGTCTGGAGGAGATCCCCATCGAGGAGCTTCTGGCCCGCCAGCCCAAGGACCTGGATCGGGAGACGATCGCCGGATTCCTTCGGGGAAAGAGCATCCTCGTCACCGGGGCGGGGGGAAGCATCGGCAGCGAGATCTGCCGTCAGTGCCTCGCCTTCGGGGCCCGGCGTCTGGTCCTGGTGGAGAACTCGGAGTACAACCTCTACCGCATCCTGGACCAGCTCGGGCCGGAACGGGCCGTGCCCCGGCTGGTCTCGGTCCTGGACCGGGAGCGGTTGGAGCGGGTCTTCGAGGCGGAGCGGCCCCAGATCGTCATCCATGCCGCCGCCTTCAAGCATGTGCCCCTCTGCGAAGCCAATCCCGATACAGCGGTGGAGAACAACATCCTCGGGGCGATGAACGTCATCGATCTGGGGATCCGCTACGGAGCGGAGAAGGTGGTCAATATCTCCAGTGACAAGGCGGTCCGTCCCACCAACGTCATGGGGGCCACCAAGCGGGTGACGGAGCTCTACGCCCAGAACGTCCCTTCCGGCAAAACCGAGATCGTATCGGTACGCTTCGGGAATGTCCTGGGGTCCAGCGGAAGCGTGGTCCCCAAGTTCCGGGAGCAGATCGAGGCGGGAGGGCCGGTCACGGTGACCCACCCCGAGATCACCCGCTACTTCATGCTGATCCCCGAAGCGTGCCAGCTGGTGCTCCAGGCGGCGGCGATGGCCGAAGGGGGAGAGCTCTTCATCCTCGACATGGGGGAGCCGGTGAAGATCGTGGATCTGGCCAAAAAGATGATCCGCCTCTACGGGAAAGAGGGAGAGGTGGAGATCGTCTATACCGGTCTGCGTCCGGGAGAGAAGCTCTACGAAGAGCTCCTGCTCGACGATGCCGAGTGCAAAACCAGGTATGAATCGATCTATGTCGCCGGTTCCACCGACTATCCCATTGAAAAACTCCGGGCGGATATCGAGGCGCTGATGGCGGCCGGGGATCTGAGGGAGACACTGCGCCGGATCGTTCCGGAATACCGCCCGGCCGATTCCGACTGAGCCGCGCCAAAGCCCCCTTGGGGTAAAATCTCTGACAAAGTCGTTTGAAGGATCAGCATGGTTGTTACACGTTTCGCCCCCTCTCCCACAGGGTATCTCCATATCGGCGGTCTGCGCACCGCCCTTTTCAGCTGGCTCTGGGCCCGCAGGAACGGCGGCCGGTTTCTCCTGCGGATCGAAGATACCGATCTGAGCCGCAACAGCGACGAAGCGCTGGCGGCGATCCTGGAGGCCTTTGACTGGGTAGGGCTCGATTATGACGGGGATGTGGTCTATCAGTCCCAGCGTTTCGATCTCTACAAACAGTATATCGACCGGCTCCTGGAGGAGGGCAAAGCCTACAGGTGCTACATGAGCAAAGAGGAGCTGGATGCCCTGCGGGCCGAGCAGATGGCGAGGGGGGAGCGTCCCCGCTACGACGGGCGCTATCGGGACTTCACCGGTACCCCGCCGGAGGGGGTGGCTCCGGTGATCCGCATCAAGGCCCCCCGGGAGGGAGAGATCGTCTTCGAAGACGGGGTCAAAGGGGAGATCCGCATCGCCGCCAGCGAAGTGGACGACTTTATCATCGCCCGCAGCGACGGGACGCCTACCTACAATTTCGTCGTGGCTGTCGACGACGCCCTGATGGGACTGACCGATGTGATCCGGGGTGACGATCATCTCTACAACACCCCCAAGCAGCTGGTGGTCTACGAGGCCCTGGGCTTCACTCCGCCCCGCTTCTACCATGTCCCCATGATCCACAACGAGCAGGGGCGCAAGCTCTCCAAACGTGACGGAGCGATGGATGTGATGGAGTACAAGCGTCAGGGCTTCCTCCCCGAGGCACTGCTCAATTTCCTGGTGCGCCTGGGCTGGAGCCACGGGGATCAGGAGATCTTCAGCCGCGAGGAGATGCTGGAGTGGTTCGACCCCCACGATATCAACAAATCCGCCTCCAGCTACAACCTGGACAAACTTCTCTGGCTCAACGGCCACTACATCAAGAACACCCCCAACGAAAAGCTGGCGAAGCTCCTCGAGGAGTTCGGCGTCCATATCGCGGACCACGACCGGATGGAGTTCCTGCTCGATGCCGTCAAAGAGCGGAGCAAGACCCTGGTGGAGCTGGCGGAGCATATCCGGATGATCCTGGAGCGGCCGGCCCAGTACGATCCCAAGGCGGCCAAAAAGGCTTTCAAAGGGGAGGCCCTTTCGATTCTGCGGGCTTTTGCCGAAAAACTGACCTCAAGCGAGGGGCTGCATCTGCCCAGTGACTACCACAAAGTGATGGAGACCTTCGTCGCCGAACAGGAGATCGGTTTCGGCAAGCTCGGCCAGCCCCTGCGGGTGGCGCTGCTGGGGAAGATGACCGGCCCCGGGATGGACGAGGTGATGGCGATCCTGGGCGTGGAGGAGACCGTCGCCAGGATCGATAGGGCGATCGAAGTATTGAGCGCTGAGGGGTGAGGGGTCAGCTTACTTTTTCCACTTTTTTGAGGAAGAGTTTCAGCCCTTTTTTCTCTCTCCAGCCGATACGGTAGTCGATATGGCTGAGGTACCAGCGCAGCTGCGCCGGGGAGATCTGCCGCTTTTTAGCCTCTCTCTCCAGAATGTATCGAGGGATTTTCCACTCTTTCGATCCGAAATCCTTCGCCAGTTCTCTGATGCGTTTTCCCTGCCGGTTGTAGCAGAGTCGGGCAAAGACAAAAGGCAATCCGGTGCGTTCCTTCCAGGCCTGGGCCAGGTCGATCCCTTCTCCGCCGCTCAACCGGTGTCTCAATGCGGCATCTCCGATGATAACTTGTCCCTGAAGGCCCAGAACTTCCGCCAATGCGTTGGAGCTGGCGGAGGCGGGATCGGTTGCATGCTCTCCGGGAAGAACGAAGACACTGTGGACCGCTCCGTCGGCCACGATCCCCAGATCGGTGCAGCGGCATCGGCGGCTTTCGATGCTGGAGATAAAGGCGGCATGGACGTGCCCCTGACGGAACCGGCGGTTGATGACACTGGGAACCGCCCGGCGCCACCGGAGCATCTGGGCAAACTGGGTCGAAGGGGAGCGACGCTTCATATAGACCTGAAAGGGGAGCAGGTTGAGGTAGGAGATGGAACCGAATATCACAAAGATCCCCTTTGGCGATCTTTGTGAGTGAATAGTGAATAGTGAATAGTGAATAGTTTTGGTAGGCATTGCCTTGCAATGCTTTTATTCAAACGACAAACGACAAACGACAAACGACGAAAAGTATTCCCAATGACCAGTGAAGGTATCAAAGGAGCTATCGGTTCCTCATTCCTCATTCCTCATTCCTCATTTGAAATTGTCGTATTATATCCAAGGCCGTGCCGGCTCTTTTGGTATAATCATTCCGATTTTGAGCAGGAGGGATCGCGATGGTGAAAGTGGAGTTTCTGGGGCCGATCGCCAGGGAGCCGATGGAGCTGGAGGTCGCTTCCCTGGCGGAGCTCTCCAAGGTACTCTTCGAAGAGGAGTCGATCCGTCCCTGGCTGGAGAAGTGTGCCGTCGCGGTCAACGATGTGATGGTCAAAGATCCCAACCACCCTCTCAAAGAGGGAGACCGGGTAAGTATTCTGCCGCCGGTCTGCGGGGGATAGAGCGCTTCGTTTGAGTGAAGAGTGAGGAATGATGAGTGAGGAATTTCGGTATGTGTTGCTTCGCAACGCTACATTTTAAAAAACTATAGACTATCGACTAGAGACCAAGTGGGGGAAAAATGAGTGATATGGAGCTGTATGAAGGTCCTCTGAATGTCAAAGAGATCTTCGGGCGCTGGTTGGATGAGGAGGCGGAATCCAATTACGGCGCCTATATCCCTTTTGTGGGGACGATCCGGGCGGAGGATGGGATCGAGGCGCTCAGTTTCGATATCTACGAGCCGGTGCTTCGCAACTGGTTCGATGCCTGGCAGGCCAAAGCGGCGGAGCGGGGCGCCAGGGTCAAAATGGCCCATTCTGTCGGCGATGTGCCGGTACACACCTCCTCCTACGTCGCCGCGGTCTTCTCTCCCCGTCGGCGGGTGGCGCTGGAATTGATCGAGGAATTCGTTGAGGATTTCAAAGCCAACGCCCCCATCTGGAAATACGATGTGGTCGAGGGCCGGAGGATCTATGCCGAGGATCGCAGTACGCCCATGGAGGGAGCGGGGGTTTTGGCTGACGCCAAGTTAGGAATGAGGAATGAGGAATGAGGAATGAGGAATTTTGGTATGCGTTGCTTTGCAACGCCATTTTGTGTATGTTTTGGGGATTGAATACAGATACGTCGCAACGTAAGTATAAGTGTAATCAACAATTACTAATTTCTAACTCCTGATTCCTAATTTGAAAAAGGATTTTTCACATGGCTTTTATCCATTTTGACGAATCGATGAAGATTCTCGATGAACAGAAGATAGAGCATTACAAAACCCGGCGGATGCCCCTGCTTGATGCCCGCGGTTTCGTGCTGGCGGAGGATATCGTTGCCGATCATGACTCTCCCGAGGCACCGACCTCCGGGATGGACGGATATGCGATCCGTCACGAGGATCAGCGACTGGGGCGGCTGCGAATCGCCGGGATCAATCCGGCGGGCAGTGCGCAGCTCGAATCTCTGAAACCCGGGGAGGCGATCAAGACCTTCACCGGGTCGCTGATGCCTCCGGGGAGCGATACGCTGATCCCCATCGAGAACGTCCGTGTCGAGGGGGAGGAGATCGTGATCGAAGAGCCGGTTCCTCAGGGCTTTTCGGTGCGGCCGGTGGGAGAGAACTATGCCAAAGGGGAGCGGCTGATCCCGGCGGGGACGCCGCTGGAGTATCCCCAGATCGGGGTCCTGGCAGGCCTCAACCGCTCCCAGGTCACGGTCTACTCCCGACCTCGGGTGGCGATCCTGGCGACGGGATCGGAGCTTCTGGAGCTGGGAGAGCCCCAGGTCCATGCCGGACAGATCCGCAGCTCCAACAACTATACCATCGGCGCCATTGTGGAGCGCTACGGTGCCGAGGCGATCCAGATGGGTTGTGTGGGGGACGATCGCCGAAACATCGCGGCGGCGGTGGGGAATGCCCTGCGGCAGGCCGATATTGTCGTGAGCACCGGAGGCGTAAGCGTTGGGGACTTCGATTTCGTCAAGGATGTGGTGGGGGCTCTGGAGGGGGCGGAGCTTCTCTTCAAAGGGGTCCGGATCAAACCGGGACAGCATCTCATGGTGGCCAGACGAGGGGATCAGTTCATCGTGGCGCTCCCCGGGTTCGCTTACTCCTCCACGGTGACAACCCTGCTCTATGTCGTACCGTTGATCGCCAAACTGCAGAACCGTTCCCTGCCCATCGAGAAGGTCAGGGCGGTGCTGGACGAGCCCTTCGTCAAGCGGGCGAAAAAGGCGGAGTTTACTGCCTGCAACCTTCGTCTGGTCGATGGGCTCTATCGGGTCGATTTCCAGGGAAAAAAGGTCGGCACCAGTGCGATCCTGACCAATATGCTGGGACCCGTCGGACTGCTCTACACCTCCGAAGAGGAGGGGAGCAAGGATGCCGGCGAAGAGGTGGAGGTGCTGAAGATCCTCTGAACCTCGTTCGGATACCCTCTGTCGGCAGTTTCCTCCTTTCCTCAAGCCCTGCTTCAACCTTTTTTCTCCTTTTTTCGATATAATCTAAGGATTTTATAAATAATGTAAACAGTACGGAGAGTGCACATGGCAGATTACGGCGCCGGAAACATCAAGGTCCTCAAAGGACTCGAAGCGGTCCGCAAACGTCCCGGAATGTACATCGGGGATACGTCGATC
>JALWZI010000082.1 GCA_027002755.1 Campylobacteraceae bacterium
CAACTCAACCTCTACGGCCTCTGCAGCGAGTGCCAGGTCTCCAAAGCCTCCTGATCTTTCTCACTTTTTTCCTGCCTTACTTTCCTTCCCCAAGGAGGGATTGGATATAATCATCCAAATTCTCTCCGGCCAAGAAGGAGTCCTGAATGAACTTCGGCAATCTCTTCCGCGGTATGCGAAAACAGCAGAGCAGCGATGCTCCCAGCCACTGGATCAAATGTCCCAAATGCCTCTCTTTGATGTACTACAAAGAGGTGGAGGCCAAGCACAACGTCTGTCCCAAGTGCGCCCACCATTTCCGTATCGGAGCGCAGGAGCGGATCGCCCTGCTGGCGGACGAGGGGAGTTTCGAGGAGAAGGACGCCGGCCTGGTCCCGGTGGACCCGCTGAAGTTCGTCGATAAAAAGAGCTACAAAAAGCGTCTGGAAGAGGCGAAGAACAAGACAGGCGGCCGGACCTCCTCGGTCATCAGCGGCAGCTGCACCATCGAGTCCAAACCTGCCGAACTGGTGGTCTTCGACTTCGCTTTCATGGGGGGAAGTCTGGGCTCCGTCGAAGGGGAGAAGATCGTTCGCGCGGTCAACAGGGCCATCGAGCGCAAAGCCGGAGTGGTCATCGTCTCTGCCAGCGGAGGGGCGAGGATGCAGGAGAGTACCTTCAGCCTGATGCAGATGAGCAAAACCTCTGCGGCTCTCTACCGCCTTCACGAAGAGGGGTTGCCTTTCATCTCCGTGTTGACCGATCCGACCATGGGGGGTGTCAGCGCCTCCTTCGCCATGCTGGGAGATATCATCATGGCCGAGCCCAACGCTCTGATCGGCTTCGCCGGTCAGCGGGTCATCAAGCAGACCATCGGCGCTGATCTGCCCGAGGGTTTCCAGCGGGCTGAATTCCTCCTGGAACACGGCCTCATCGATATGGTGGTCGACCGCAACGAGATGAAGGAGAGTATCGGCAATTTCCTCCGTCTCTTCCTGCCGTCTCATGCCTGAGATGCGATCCGTCGTACTTTTTCTCCTTCTTTCTCCTTTGGCGCTCTTGGCGCAGACACCAAAATCGGAAGGCTGCCAAAGCTGTGCCGTCAACAAAAAGATGATCCGCTGTGACTACTATGTGGCCCGCAGGGGCCTCAAAGAGAAGCGGAGCGAATGCGAAAGCTACGCCCGATATCTGGACCACGACGGCACCCATGCTAATGCCGCCTGGTACTACCTTCTGGCAGGTCGCCCCGAAGAGGCGCTGACCGCCGCCCGGAAGGCCATGGAAGCAGGGCAGGCCTACGCGGCGGAGTATGCGATCTTCGCTCTGCGGATCCTGGAGAAGGAGCCCGAAGCCCAAAAGCTCCTGAAGCGCTATGCCGATCTGATCAGAACTGCGGGACGTTTCGAGCAGGATCGCAGAATCCTGACGAGGCTCTATCCGAAGATCAGAGCATTGAAAGAACCGCTCTTCCCTCAAACTCCAGCGCTGCGTTAGCCCTCAGCCGCAAAGAGCTCCGATCAGGTCTTTCCGTTCAGGGGGCGATCCCCCGGCGAACGATCTCTTCTCGGTGGTTGACCCGGACGGTCACGACCGCCCGGGCTCCGGAAGGTACCTGTTTCATGTAGTCCATGAACTGGACGTAGGTGGCGTTATCGATCCGGGCGGCTCCCTGACCCACACCGTAGATGTAGTCGCCGGGTCGAAGTCCCAGACGTACTTCGGCAGGAGAACCTCGCCAAACCTTCACGATACCGCATCGGTAATATTTTTTCGGTTCCCGTTTGACGTTCTCTCTGTCTTTGGGGTAGAACCAGGTTCCGCAGCGAAACCCCCAGCGGGCGTCATCAGGCATCTTCTCCCGGGGAGTATAGGGGTATCCGTTGGCATCGAAAGCATAGCCGTCGAAAGCGTAGGCATAATAGATCCCCTCTCCCCGCAGCCGCTCGCGCGGGTCGAAATGGAACGCCATCTGGGTGTTGAAACGCAGCATCCGGGCCATGGTGGCGATATCCAGCCGCCATTTTCCCTCCTCTTTTTTGAAGAAATAGGGGGAACAGGTCCGCTGCTTGTCGTAAGGCAGGGCCGCAATGACGGCGTGTTCCCCGTCCTCACCGTAGAGCGTGGTCTGTTTCGGCAGACAGGGCGAGAGGAAGCGCACTTCATTATCCTGGTTGATGGTGGTGACTGTGTGTTTTCTGAAAAAATCCCGTGTCGCTTTGGTATAGATCTCCAGATCGGGATTGCGGTTATGGGTCTCGAGGGCCTGGAGATATTTCCGCAGTACTTTCTCCGGGCTTTCTCCGCTACCCACATCGATCGGGGCACCCTTTTTGGCCTGTGGATCGGCCTCACCGATCTTCGCCGCACTTTTGGCCCCGCCGCCGATGGAACGGCTGTCCATGGGGGGCACGAACTCTTTGCCGGTCTGAGCATCGTTGGCACGATCGTGGATCAGCTCCATCATCATGAAAGCTCCGTTGGCGACCTTGTTGTCCCGGAAATAAGGGATCATCCCCTTGCGCTCCAGGTAGGAGACGAAGGCATCGGTATAGATGGGCTCCAGTGCCTGGGAGACCTCCAGTCTTACTTTGTCCTGGAGGGGATTGATGAGCAGGAGCAGGGCTTTGCCGCTGTGACTGCGGCTCTTCTGTTGAAGTCGGTTGAAGAGCCGGTTGGCCTGCAGATCGATACCCTCTTCACTCAGAGTGGTGACGACACGGAAATCGATATCGTATCGCCGGAGCAGTTCCCGGTTGAATTCATAGAAGGCTTTCATGAATTTCGGATCCTCTCCCAGCAGTGCGGCATCGTCGATCAGGATCTTCGTCTTTTGCATTACCTTCTGCGCATCGGCTCGGTTCTCATCCTGACTGTCGTTCTTGCCGCAGCCGACAGAAAGCAGCAGAAAAACCGTTGCGATCAGCAGGGTTCTTATCATGTCAGATCTCCAGTTTCATCGCTTTTTGAGCCTGCTCATCAGCCTGAAAATAGGGGGCGGGCTTCAGTCCCGTCAAGGGAGCGATCCAACGTCCGGGGATCCTTCGCAGGGCGGCATTGTAGGCACGTACCGCTTCGTTGTAGTTCATCCGGGTAATGTTGATCCGGTTCTCCGCTCCCTCGATCTGGGCCTGAAGTTCACGGAACTGTTCGGAAGATTTCAGATCGGGATAGTTCTCCGCTACGGCCAGAAGGCGCAGTGTCGCACCGTCGAGGGCTTTGTTGAGCGCGACCGCGTTTTTCAGATCGTGCTGACGGAGATTGTCCAGTGTGCGGCTTCGCAGTGCGGCGATCTCGCCAAAGACCTTCTTTTCATGCCTGGCGTAAGCTTTGACGGTTCGCACGAGGTTGGGAAGGAGATCGGCTTTTCGCTGGATATTGCTCTCGATCTGGGCCCGGGCCGCCGAAACCTCCTCCGAGAGGCTCACCAGCGAGTTGTAACTCCAGAGTGCACCGCCAAAGATCAGGATGACAGAAATCAGCACCGTCACCAGAGCATAAAGACCCTTTCGCGGTCCTTTCTCCTCTTGCCAGTCATATCCCACTTCGATCTTCTCTTCCATCGTTTTCCTTTTCGCTCCGGTTTTTTTAAGGATTATAGCAGTGTCGGGGTAAATCTGTCGTATCTTTCAGACTTCTCGGGTTTCTACCGGAATTTTCATGGGCGAAGGGTGGGATAACGCATCAGCTCGGAGAGGGGGACGATCCGATATCCCCTGGCTTCGATACCGTCGACGATGGCGGCGAGCTGTCGGAAACTCCACCCATCGCCGGGAGTAATGATGAGCGTAGATAAAATCAAGGCCAATATTGTCAGGATTTTCAGTGGGAAGTACCAGTTTGAGGATAGCAGCATCAAATATCCTCTTTCTCCCATTTTTCTGAAGTCATATCCAATAATCTGTTATCATAATACGATAGTTGGATAGAAAAAAGATAAAGAGAGGATAGGATGGTATGAAGAAGACAATTTTTAGTGCAGTAAGCCTATTGTGTGCCGGTGCCGTTATCTATGCGGGATCTCTTCCCGGAAAGCCGGTACGAAGCAGCTATATCGGCAAACGTTGGATGGCATTCGAGATGAACAACGGTCCGAGCTACAAATGGGAAAAACTTCCGGATGGTGGATCGATCCAGATCTGGCGTTCCGATATTGCCGGCTGCTGTGTGGGACGCTATGAAAGCGGTGTAGGGAATCGCTGTGATCTTTTGATCCGTCTGGACAGCAAAAAGCGTATCAGAGAGATCCGTGTTCTGGAATGGGGTATGGCCTGTAACAGAGCATTGCGTTGATGCATCAACACTGGCATTATGAATGGAAAAAAATTCAAACGTGATAGAGAAAAATAGTGGAGGAGCAAAGAAAAAGAGAATAGGTGACTCCGCCGGAGCGGAGAAGTGATCAGAGGGCGGTGACGTTCTCGGCCTGGGGGCCTTTCATGCCTTCACCGATCTCGAAGGTGACCTTCTGTCCCTCATAGAGAGAGACACGGCCGCCGGTGGGGTTGTTGACCTGACGGAAGTGTACGAAAACGTCGTTGCCGCCGTTGTCCTGCTGAATAAATCCATAACCTTTTTCGTCGTTGAACCATTTAACGGTTCCATGATGCAGATCTGCCATAGTAATACCTTTTTTGATGTAGTGTTGAATCAAAATTCGGGGAGTCTTCAGGGGCTAGCGGAGCAACGGTAACGCGGCAACACAGTAACACACGAAGATGAACTCGAACCTCATCTTTCTTCGAGAGCCATTATAGCTGCAAAGTTTCCCAAAAGCAAGGGTTTGGGAAAAATAGGTGAAATTTCCGATTCTGAAAAATCGTCGGTTTCACTCGATAGCTCTGGCAGTCGCGAACATGAGAAGCGTCAGTGAAGGACAACTGCTTGTCCTTCGCCGCTTCGGAACCGTAGCGGTCGGAGCGTAGCGAAGCCGCGAAGGAGCGCCCGTTTCACGGGTTGGGCGCTCCTTTGTCGCCATCGAGTGAAACCTCTCTTGCATGTTTTTCAGAGGGGTCAATGCTCTACGGGAATGAAGGCTTCGGTCCGTCCGTTGTACTCCAGGTAGAGATCTCCGTCAGAATAATCGGGCAGGCGGTCGCAGGAGATGTGGCGCAGAGACTGGGATTCGATGGGTGTCGGGGGAACGATCCCTGAATGGGAGCAGAGTGTTGCGGGGTAGAGTGAGGTATTGAGGATCCAGAAATCGCTGTAGTCGGGACGACCCTCCAGCTCCTTTTTGACGCCGCGCTTCTGGGAGCTGGCCAATCCCTCCAGGAGAAAGACGTCGTGATAGAAGCTGTCATCCACCGTCTCCGGAAGCAGTTCTCCGCGCCCGTTTCGTGAGACGAAGGCGACGATATCGATCCCGTCCCGGGTCTTCCGGTTGATCAGGGAGTAGAGTTGGCGTTTGTCCCGGATCTTCTCCATCCCTTTGAAGCTGTGGTAGGCGTCGATATGCCCCTGCAGCAGGATACGTTCCAGCCGGTCGAACTGCTCAAGCTCATAGGCGATCTTTTTATCATGGATATATTCTCTGGCTCTTTGGGCGAGCTGCCGGCTCTTTTCTCGGATACGGCGATTGAGCAGGGGATCGATGTAGCGCCGAACGAAGAGAATGACCCCGGCGAAGATCCTGCCGAAGAAGTATCCGATACGGGAGAGAAAGCGGTTGATCGGGTGTTCGGGCCCCAGGGTTCGCTCCAGCCAGGCGAAGAACCAGCTGAAGGCGAAGACCTCCAGGATCGGGGTCAGCCAGGAGTTGAAGAGGAGGCCGAAGGTTTTCCCCAGGACCAGCAGCAGGGTCTTGGAGAGGCTGATGACAATCACCTTCAGCTCCGTGAAGAGAAAGAGGTGGCTCAGGTATCCGCTGCTGTAGAGAAGCCAGACCGAGAGGACAGAGGCGACAAGGGCCAACAGAAGATTGCGGATCCTGGCCCGGAATCCCAGCCCCAGATAGTACTCCCTGGCCTCTTTCAGTGCCGTGGAGATGGGAGTGAGGATATTGCGCCGCAGCCAGCGGGAGAAGACATTGTCCAGAAACCAGCGTTTAAGCAGGAGGATCGACCCCTGCAGAAAGGTCAATCCCTTGAAAAAGGTCAGAAGTTTGAGTTTGGAGGCGCTGTAAAAGGAGAGGATCGCGCCCTTGAAGGCGAGGGAGGCCGCCAGCATATACCCCAGGACCCATTTCCAGCTCTCGGGGAAAAAGGCGTAGAGCACCGCCCCGATCAACAACGGAACGATGATCAGCAGAGCGGCCAGATCGCGACGACGCATCGAGGGTCAGTCTTCGTCGGTCGCGTCGGTGGTGTAGACCCCGGTGGCGGTCTTCCAGATGATGGAGGCGTTGAGCCCGAGCCAGATGATCAGGCCCATCCCGATGGTAAGTACCCAGCCGAGCACCGTCCAGTCGGAGGTGTCGAGCCATCCTTTGGAGGAAAGACCGTAGACAAAGGCGGCGATGATGGCGGCGGAGATCATCGCTCCGTACCATTTGAGACTCTGATAGATCGCTTTGAAGGCCATGAGCCAGAAAGCGACCATCACCAGAATGAAAAAGGGCCGGAACCCCTCCAGCGGGTTACCCTGGCTGATGTAGTGGATAAAGTGGTGCCCGGTGGGGTTCCAGGTGCCGGCGGCCAGGGCCAGGGCCAGAATCATCGAGACCCACCAGCGCAAGTGGCGGACCGTTTTGCCGTCCTTGGTCCGTGACTTTTTGATCAGAATGTCAGGAAGCATGGCAAACCTTTTTTTGAGGCATTATATTCAAAAATGACGGAGAAACAAATAGGGTTATTCCTTTCTGTTATAATGGCCGAAATTGCAATTGAAGCTTTTAAAAAGTGAGGTTTCAACCGATAAACCTCTCGATTACTTCCCGAAAGATGGAGGAAATGCCCATGGCTGAAGGTCTCACCCACAAAGGGGGCAGCTGCCCCGGTGTCTTCTTGACGATCGTCTCGATCCCGTTCCTTTTCGTCGCGGCCCTGACGGCGAGCTTTCTGGGGTATCTGCCCTACGATATCGGGCTCAATACCCTCATCACTGTCGCCTTCATCTTCGTCGTCTTTCTTTTCTTCATCCCTCACAACGCCAGTTACGCCGCCTGTCGGATCTCCAGAAACTTCGCCCTCATGGAGGAGGCGCTGCAGGAGGGGCTTAAAAAGAACGCCCTGACCATCATGGGCAAGACCAAATCGACCCTGACGGTCCGGGAGTTCGTCGATGACTACTTCAAGGATGTCCGGGACGACAACTACGCCCGGGTCGCCGCTTCGATCTTCCCGATGTTGGGAAT
>JALWZI010000083.1 GCA_027002755.1 Campylobacteraceae bacterium
TTGGGGTTGCTCTTCTCTCACTGCTGTTGACCGGATGTGTCGCCAGACCCCATCCCGTACCCCACAATGTCAACGGGCGTTACTTCATGGCGGGGGATCCGGGCTGTATGAGCTTTCGCCGTACCCGCAATCCCCACTATATCCTGTGCCGGGACGCTCAGGGACACGTCACAGGCAAACGGCGGGCCATGACCAACCAGGAGCTGCTGATGTACACCCACTATCAGCAGATGCGTCAACTGCGCAGTATCGAAGCGGAGCTGATGTTCCAGCGGATGAGCCTTTGGCATCCGTGGTATTGGTAAGTTGCCATGGCCAGCGGATTTTTTGCACTCTTTGATGATATCGCCTCGTTGATGGACGATGTGGCGGTGATGAGCAAAACCTCCGCCAAGCAGACCGCCGGGGTCCTGGGGGACGACCTGGCGGTCAACGCCGACAAGGCGGCGGGTTTTCCTCCCTCCCGGGAACTGCCGGTGCTCTGGGCTATCACCAAGGGCTCCTTTCTCAACAAGCTGATCCTGCTGCCCATCGCCTTTCTCCTCAGTGCCTTCGCTCCCTGGGCCATCGTGCCGATCCTGATGCTGGGGGGGCTCTACCTGGCCTATGAGGGGGCGGAGAAGGTGTTGGAATGGCTCTTCCATCGCCATGATGAGGCACCAGAGGAGGAGAGAGCCATACCGGAAGACCCCAGGACGGCGGAGAAGGCCAAGGTCCGCTCCGCCATCGTCACCGATTTCATCCTTTCCATCGAGATCATCATTATCGCGCTGGGGACCGTCAGCGAGCAGCCGCTGAGCGTCCAGATCCCGGTGGTGACTCTGGTGGCCTTCCTGGCGACGGTGGGGGTCTACGGCATCGTGGCGCTGATCGTGAGGATGGACGATATGGGCCTGGCGCTGATCCACCGCAGTCACGGAGAGGGATTCGGGGCGAAGCTGGGGAGCTTTCTGGTGGCATTGCTCCCGAGGATCATCCGATCGCTCTCGCTCATCGGGACCCTGGCGATGCTGCTGGTGGCCGGTGGGATCTTCCTCCACCACGTGCCGCAGCTGCACGAGTGGTTTCATGCCTGGCCGGGACTGTTGGCGGAGCTGGTGATCGGGTTGGTGCTGGGGCTGGGGGTTGTCGTCGTTGCCTGGCCGTTTCAGAAGCTGTCGGAGCGCCTTCGGCGCGGTCATTAGTCAATAGTCGCTAGTCGTTTGTCGTTTGAACGGGGCTTTGCCCCTCTTTGACCCTTGATTTGTACTATGTGTTATGTGCTAAGTGTTAAGAGTAGTATTGAATTTCTCTCGTTCCCACCGGGGACGGATGGGAACGAGAAACGAAATAGAAGCGTTGCAAAGCAACGCCCACCAAAATTCCTAATTCCTAATTCCTAATTCCTCATTTGTTTTCCAGTCGGCTCCGACCGCTTCGGAGATATTCTCGAAGCCATCAGCTTTGATGAGACGGATGAGCCCTTCGTTGATCCGATGGATCAGGGCGGGGCCTTCGTAGATCAGCAGGCTGTAGACCTGTACCAGGCTGGCCCCCATACGGATGCGGCGGTAGGCCTCTTCGGCGCTGTCGATGCCGCCAACGGAGATCAGCAGGGTCTTGTCGTGAAACTCCCGGCCGATGGCGGCGAAGAGCTCTCTCGATTTCTCCGTCAGCAGGGCGCCGCTGATGCCGCCGAAGCTTTTGGCTCTCGGGGTGAGGGAGTAGTCGATAGTGGTGTTGGTGGCGATGATCCCCGCCGCTCCGGTCTCCACGGCGACGCGACAGAGCTCCAGGGCCTGTTCCGGACTCATATCGGGAGCGATCTTGAGCAGGATCGGTTTGTCGGTGATGGAACGCCCGATGCGAAAGATTTCCCGGATGAAGGTTTCGTTCTGCAGATCCCGCAGTCCCGGGGTGTTGGGGGAGGAGATGTTGATGACGATGTAGGTGCCGTAGTCCCGAAAGGCTTTGAAGAGGGTTTCATAGTCGCCCAGGGCTTCGTTTTCGGGGGTGAGCTTGTTCTTGCCGATGTTGATGCCGATAGGGTAGTCGAAGAAGCGCAGCCGTTTGAGGCGCTTGATCATATGGTGGGCACCTTTGTTGTTGAAGCCCATGGCGTT
>JALWZI010000084.1 GCA_027002755.1 Campylobacteraceae bacterium
CCTTGAAGTTGTAGGGCAGGACATGGATCACTTCGAACTCGTTGGGGATGTTGGCATTGTAGAGCGCCGTATCCATCACCCGCTTGATCTCTTTGATGGTGATGTCCTGGTGGGGGATATTGACGATCCCGGTGGAGTTGAGGCTGCGGGCGTAGGCGTTGGAGATGGAGATCGTGGCGACGGAGATGTTGTTCCCGGCGATCCGGCGGGCGTCGGCGAGCGCCTTTTTGATGGACTTCGCCGCCAGCTCGATGTTGGTGATGATCCCTTTTTTGACTCCCTGGGAACGGGCGATACCGTGGCCGGTGACCGTCAAGGAGTTGTCCGGTCCCACTTCGGCGATCACCGCGGCGATCTTGGTCGAACCGATATCTATCGCCAGAATCGTCTCTGCCACCTTAGATTCCTTTTACGAATTTTTCGACGGGGTATCGTTTCGAGAGCTCTTTGAGAAGGTTCTGCTCGAACTCTCCCTTCTTGATCCGATCTGCGGTCGCCCCGATTCTTTTGGTCAAATTCTCGTCACCTTTTCCGACTTTCTGGTCCACGATCGTGTAAACGACAGTTTTTCCATTTACGAATATGATACCTTTTTTATTATTAGATGTAAATAATTTTTGTAAAAACTGTAAACTTTCAGGCAGATTCAGGGGAGCAAGTGTCTCCGAGCGCGTCAGTGTCAGATAGCCGCTCTCTTTTGTCAACCCGGCGGGATCCTTCAGCAGCGCTTCGGCTTTGGCCTTCAATGCCGCCTCTTTTTCGGCAGCCGACCAGGCGAGCGTCACACGGCTTTTCGCCTCGTCGAAGCTCATGGTACGGGGGGCTATGACCTTTTCGACCCGGACGGTGGCATAGCGCTCTCCGACGGGTTTGGGCTTGACCAGGGTACCGGGAGAACGGGTGACGATCTCCTGCCAGAGCTCTTTGGAAAGCAGCGGATCCCCTTCCGCGAGCTCCCGGACCTCGCCGGCCTTTTTCTTCCCTTTTTTCAGCGCGATGTAATCCAGCAGGGCCTTTTTCTTCCCTTTTTTGATCCGGTAGTCCTTGACGACGAGTTCCCGCGCCTTTTCGAAGGAGAGCTCCTTGCCCTGGGCGTCGGTATAGTTGAAGCTGTTCTTGCGGTAGAAGTTCTTCAGATCCTCTTCCGAGGCGTTGATATCGGCGGTATCGGTCCAGAGGATGGCCAGCTTGAAGAGACGGGGGGTTTTGTACTTCTCCCTGTTCTTCTCCCAGTAGGCCTTGAGCGCGGCTTCGTCAACCGTCACGTTGACATCGGCAGGGGTGAGGACGCTGTAGCGGATCCTGTCGGAGACACTCAGGGCGGCGGCGACGACACCGCGCTCGTAGGGGACCGCCCCTTTGTTGATCAGCTTCATCAGCTTCTCGATGGTCAGATCGTCCCGGAGGATCGCCTCGAAGCTTTTGGCACTAAGATGTCGGGCCTCCAGAAAGGTCTCGTAGATCTTGCGGCTGAACGTCCCTTTGTCCTGAAAGGAGGGGAGCGAAGCGATCGCATCGGCCAGCTCTTCGTCGGAGACGATCACCCCGTACTCCCGGGCCAGATTGAGCAGATAGGCCTGCATCACCAGACGGTTGAAGGCCTGCCGGGGGAGCTGGAGCTCTTTGGCCTTGGCATCGTCGAACTGCCCGCCCAGCGACTCGGCCACCTGTCGGTAGAGGTTTTGATAACTGAAGCTGTACTTCTCCTGGGAGATCGTCACCTCTCCCACCTTGGCGACCGCTCCGGCTTTGGAGCCGTACTGGTAGGTTCCCCAGCCGACGAATCCCGCCCCGATGAACGCGATCGTAGCGATCCAGATCGTGACGACCAGGTACTTGTTGTGTTTCTGCATCCATGCAATCATGTCCGGTCTGCCTTATGTTAGAATTTGCCCATTATTTTAGTCAAGATGTGATTAAGGGTGGATTACCTGCCGTAAGCCTCAAGGAGCGCACGTGACAAACCGGGAAATGATGGAGCGGGACCTGAAGCACATCTGGCACCCCTGCACCCAGATGAAAGACCATGAGACCCTCCCCCTGATCCCCATCGAGCGTGCCGAGGGGGTCTGGCTCTACGATTTCGACGGACGGCGCTATCT
>JALWZI010000085.1 GCA_027002755.1 Campylobacteraceae bacterium
ATGCATATCGACGCCAACACCATCGTTACTCTGATCGGCTCCAACGGTGCCGGCAAGACCTCCACCCTCAACGCCATCGTCAACGGGGTCAAAAAGAAGGGACAGGTGATCTTCGACGGGACCGATATCAGTCGGCATCCCACCCATCGGATCGTCAAAGAGGGGCTCTCTCTGGTCCCCGAGGGACGCCGGGTCTTCATCAACCTCACCGTCGACGAGAACCTGAGAATGGGGGCTTTCAACAACGACGAGAATTTCGAGCGCCTTCGGGGAGAGATGTACGAACTCTTCCCCCGTCTGGCCGGGAAGAAGCAGCAGCTCGCCGGAACCCTCTCCGGGGGAGAGCAGCAGATGCTGGCCATCGCCCGGGCCCTCATGAGCGAACCGAAGATGCTGATGCTCGACGAGCCGAGTCTGGGGCTGGCCCCCAAGATCGTCGGAGAGGTTTTCGAGATCATCACCGAACTCAAAAAACGTATCACGATCCTGCTGATCGAGCAGAACGCCTTCGCCGCGCTCAAGATCGCCGACTACGGCTACGTGCTGGAGAACGGTTCCATCTCTCTCGAGGACAAAGCCTCCGCTCTGCTGGGCAACGACGAAGTCCGCAAAAAGTATCTCGGCGGCTGAGCCGTGCCCTCCCGACGGCTTGCCGGCCACCTCTTCACCTTCATCACAATCGCGATCTGGAGTGTCGCTTTTGTCGGCAACAAGGTCCTCCTGGCCTACCTGACCCCTATCGAGATCATGCTCTACCGCTTCCTCCTGGCCTGGGGACTGCTGCTTGCGCTCTATCCCCGCTGGCGGACCGTGCGCTCCTGGCGGGACGAGGCCTATTTCTTTCTCCTGGGCTTTCTGGGCATTTTCCTCTACTTCCTTCTGGAGAATTTCGCGCTGCGCTTCACCCAGGCCAGCAACGTAGGCCTCTATATGGGGGCGATCCCGGTCCTGACGGCGCTATTGGCCCATTTCCTCGTCCGGGGTGAGCGCTTTCGTACGGCACTGCTGCTGGGCTTTCTCATCGCCCTGGCCGGGATGGGGCTGATCCTCTTTTCCGAACGCCATTTCACCCTGAGACTCCGGGGAGATCTCCTGGCCCTGGCCGGAGCCGCCACCTTCGCCCTCTACTCCGTCGCGCTGAAAAAGGCTCCGCAGGATTATCACTTTCTCCTCATCGCCCGCAAGAGCTTTTTCTACGGCATCGTGCTGATGCTTCTCTATCTCGCCTTGGCCCACGAGCCGCTCCATCTGCCGGCACTGAAGCTGCCGGTCGTCTGGCTCAACCTGCTCTTTCTGGGGCTCTTCTCCTCCGGCCTGGCTTTCATCCTGTGGCAGCAGGGGATCGACCGCATCGGCCCGGTGGCGGCTGGCAACTACATCTATCTGGTTCCGCTCCTGACGACCCTGACCGGCGTCATCGTCCTGGATGAGGAGATCACCCCCGCCATGCTCACAGGCGGCGCCCTCATCCTCCTGGGACTCTTCGTCGCCCAGCGACGCACGGCTCCGGACAACCGGGACGTGAGATAACGTTTCTCCCGTCCCATCGTCCCTGTGGGAATGCTTACTGCACTTCCCCGATCCAAGCAACCTCAACTGAGAATCCAAACCCAGGTATATGTTCCCACCGAGGACGGTGGGAACGAGTTGAATAAAATCTTTATTGAACTTCCTAAAAATCTCGCTTTTTATGGAAGATCCGAATTGACGTCAGTCCTTCGCATTTTCTTTTTTCTTTGCTTCGTTTCTCTTTTTCTTTGTCGCGAAACAAAGAAAAAAGAAATTAAAGAGAAACCGGAATCCAGGACTACCAATATCCGTTATGCCCTGGATCTTTAATCTAGTTCAGGATGACGCAATAAAGATTCTCTCCAAGTTGAATAATCATCGCTTCAGATACCGATCGAGAAAAGCCTTGATATACCCGCCGGCCGACGGCAGCGTATAGGAACCGTGCCCCTGCCCCGGAACGACGATCAACGTAGGCAGCTGGGCTTTTGCCGCATAGAGCTCGGCACTCTTTCGGGCGAAATCCCTCTGGGAACTGACGATCAGCCATGGAGAGTTGCTCTCCTCCACCGACTCCATCAC
>JALWZI010000086.1 GCA_027002755.1 Campylobacteraceae bacterium
GGGCTTCGATGAGGATGCCGTTTTTGCGGGCGGCGGCTTCATAGGTACTCTCGATGCTCTCCTGCAGCGGCTTGCGGATAAAGAGTGCGTAGGCCAGGATGATCAGCATGATCGTCAGGGGAACGAAAACGATAGGACCTCCCATGTAGGCGATGACGATCAGAAAGATCACCGCAAAAGGGAGGTCGATCAGCACCGCCAGAGTGGCGTTGGTCAGAAAGCTCCGGATCGAATCGAACTCCTTGAGATTGCTGGCGAAAGACCCTACGGAGCGGGGGATCTGGCTCATGTGCATATCCATGACCCGCTCGAAGATGATGGAGGACATGATCACGTCGCTCTTTTTGGCTGCTATCTCCAGCATGCGGCTGCGGAAATATTTGAGGAACGCATCCAGCAGATAGACGATCAGGACTCCGGCGGCGAAAACCATCAGGGTCTCCACGGCGTTGTTGGGAATGACCCTGTCATAGACGTTTCGGGTAAAGAGCGGTGTCGCCAGGACAAAGAGGTTGACCAGCAGCGAAGCCAGCAGTACATCTTTGTAGATGGGCCAGGAGAGCCGGATCGTGTCCCAGAACCAGTGCTTGCCCCGATGGTGCCAGGCGAAGGTGGCTCCGTCACGATCGTCCAGTTCCTTTTTGAGCATGAAGAGGTAGCCAGTGTAGTGTTTGGCCAACTCTTCCAGATCTACCCACTCTTCCAAAGGATTGGGCCCGGGATAGATCACCTTGGCCATTTTACGGTCACTGCTGAGGGCTTCGAGGATACAGCTCTGTCCCCTATCCAACAGCAGGATCACCGGCAGATGAAGATCCAGAACCTCCGCGAGGCTCTTGGGGACCATGGCTGAGCGGAAACCTGCCCGGTGCGCCGCCCGGACAAAGAGGGTCTCCGCCTGGGAGATGCTGAGAAGATCAGGGGTCCCCTGCCCCGGAGGATGGGGCAGTCCCGCCGTCAATGTCTCCATGGAGATCTGTTTGCCGTAGCGTTCTGCAAAGAGCAGCAGTGTCTCCAGCAGGCGCTGTGAGGCGATCCGCCGGATCACTCCGGCCTGAGCTGCCTCCGCCCGGGCTGCCGCCTCTTCCGGCGAAGGTTTAACCGGTCTGTTCTCCTGCGTTTCGTTCTCTTTCGCTTTTTCGATCGCTTCGTTCAACTCCATAAACATCCATTTCCAATAAATCATACATCTGAATATTTCGGTAGATTATATCCAATTTCACCCCTGCAAAAGTAAACAAAACTTCTGCCTTCCAAAGCATAGGAATAAAAGAGACGCTTCCTTTTTACCCCCCTTTGGCTATAATCGCGGAAATTTTTGTGCTAAGCACGTAGCACATAGCACGCAACACGCAATCCGTCCAAAGGACAAAGAATGAGCGAAACCCAAAAGACCCACTACGACCCCAAAGCCGTCGAGGCCGACTATTACCGCCTCTGGGAGGATCGGGGCTATTTCGAGATCGACGGGAACCAGGCGATCCAAAAAGAGGGCAAAACCTTCTGCATCATGATGCCCCCGCCCAACGTCACAGGCCACCTGCATATCGGCCACGCGCTGACCTTTACCCTCCAGGACATCATCGTCCGCTACAAGCGGATGGACGGCTACAAGACCCTCTGGCAGCCCGGCACCGACCACGCCGGCATCGCCACCCAGAACGTGGTCGAAAAGCAGCTGCTTGAGCAGGGCAAGACCAAGGAGGAGATCGGCCGGGAAGCCTTCCTCGAACTGGCCTGGAAGCAGAAAGAGAACTCCGGCAACGCCATCACTACCCAGCTGCGGCGTCTCGGGGTCTCTCCCGCCTGGAGCCGGGAGCGCTTCACCATGGACGAGGGGCTGGCCAACGCCGTCAAACACGCCTTCAAACGGATGTATGACGAAGGATGGATCGTCCAGGGCAACTACATGATCAACTGGTGTACCCACGATGGAGCGCTCAGTGACATCGAGGTCGAATACGAGGAGCACGAAGGCAAGCTCTACCATATTCGCTATCCCCTCGCCGACGGCAGCGGGCATGTGGTCGTCGCCACCACCCGCCCCGAAACCTTCTTCGGCGACACCGC
>JALWZI010000087.1 GCA_027002755.1 Campylobacteraceae bacterium
GACCTGCAGCGTCTGGCGGCGGTGGAGCAGCTGCGCCAGATCGCCGAGCAGATCGGCGTGGATCTGGTGGCCGACGAGAACGCCACGCCGGACGAGGTGGTCAAACGGGCGCTCAAAAAGGCGGAGGATGAGCTCTACGACGTGGTCCTCATCGACACCGCGGGACGCCTGGCCATCGACGAGGAGCTAATGGAGGAGCTGGCGCGGATTCGGGATCTGGCCCAGCCGGATGAGATCTTCTATGTCGCCGATGCCATGACGGGAATGGATGCGGTACGCACTGCCCAGACTTTCAAAGAGAAGATCGGTATCACCGGGGTGATTCTGAGCAAATTCGACGCCGACAGCAAAGGGGGCGTCGCGTTGGGGATCGCCCATCAGGTGGGCGTGCCGCTGCGCTTCATCGGTAGCGGGGAGAAGATGCCCGACCTGGAGCCTTTCATTCCTGAGCGGATCACCGGGCGGCTCATGGGGGCCGGTGACATCGAGGGACTGGCGGAGAAGACCGCGGCGGTCATCGACGAGAAGAGCGCCAAACGGGTCACCCAGAAGATCAAGAAAGGGAAATTCAACTTCAACGACTTCCTGGAGCAGATGGAGCAGATGAAGAAGCTGGGTTCCATGAAATCCCTCCTGGGGATGATCCCGGGAATGGGGAACATGGCCAAACAGCTGGGGGACCTGGACCTGGAGAACTCCAAAGAGGTCAAGCACATCAAGGCGATGATCAGCTCCATGACCCCCAAAGAGCGGGAGAACCCCGATCTGCTCAACAACAGCCGCAAACGGAGGATCGCCGCGGGAGCCGGTCTGAGCCAGGTGGAGGTCAACCGGGTGATCAAACAGTTCAAAAACGCCGCCAAAATGGCCAAGAAGCTCTCCGGCAAGGGCGGCATGAAACAGATGCAGGATATGATGAAGCAGATGCAGGGCGGCGGGGGCTTTCCCGGGGTTCCCCGTTAGGCGGGAGTTTAGTCTCAACCTAAGCTAATTCAGGCTATAATCACGGCAAATTTATTCGCAAAAGGGAAGTGATGGAAGGCGTATTTACCTTTATCGGCTCGATTACAGGTCATGGAACGGGGTTGGTCGTAGGACACCTGATTCTGGTGACCCTGATCATCATGTGGCTGGCTTTCAAAGCCACCGGCAATCTCAAAGCGGTCCCCTCCGGAACCCAGAACGTCCTGGAGGCCTATCTGGGCGGAGTCATTGCCATGGGAAAAGATGTCATCGGTGAGGAACTGGCCCGCAAATATCTGCCGCTGGTCGCCACCATCGGACTCTTCGTTCTGGTCTCCAACCTGATCGGTATCATCCCCGGTTTCGAATCCCCCACCAGCAACATCAACGTCACGCTTCCCCTGGCGCTGGTCGTCTTCATCTACTACAACTACGAGGGGATCAAAAAGCAGGGGGTCATCCACTACTTCGCCCACTTCGCCGGTCCCGTCAAGGCTCTCGCTCCGCTGATGTTCCCCATTGAGATCGTCTCCCACATCTCCCGGATCATCTCCCTCTCTTTCCGACTGTTTGGAAACATCAAGGGAGATGACCTTTTCCTCTGGGTCCTGCTGATGCTGGTCCCCTGGATCGTGCCTCTGCCCGGTTATCTCCTGCTGACCTTCTCGGCGCTTCTTCAGACCTTCGTCTTCATGATCCTGACCTATGTCTATCTGGCCGGGGCCGTGGCGCTGGAGGAGGAGCATCCCGAGAAGGCTCCCGAGCCGGTCGCCGACACTCTGGGCGCCGTCTAAAGCGCACCCCTTTCCACCTTTCACGCATGCGCCTCAAATCCCGGACACTCTCCCTTCTGATAAATTTTCTACTGGGGGCCTTTTGGGCCTTCGCGCTTCTCGGCGCCTTCTCGGCGCTTCTGCGCAACCTCCATGGAGGGATCCTCTACGCCCTTGCCAGTATGATCGTCTGGGTGCTGCCGGGACTTTTCGGGGTGGTGGTGATGGAGTATCTCCTCGCCGGCTTCGAACGGAACGAGGAGATCCGCCGTCAGACCCGTATCCTGGAAAAGATCGCCCGTAAGTTGGAGTCCGGCTCCGACAAAT